>CAUZWH010000014.1:0-17617 GCA_963583675.1 Alphaproteobacteria bacterium | reverse complement strand
GATTCCCAGGTGCCCGTTCTTTCGATCGCAAACGCGAATATTGGCGCCCCCATCATGTAGCCGAAATTATTGCCCTGCATGACGAAGCCATTGACCGCGCCAATATGGGATCGCGAGGGCGATTCAGTCGGTACCGCTGAGATAATCGCAGGCGGGAGAAGCCCGCCCAGAAAAGAGAAGGCCAGGGCGAGCCAGAATTTTGCACCATCGGCAACGAAATCGCTGAACACGAGAAACCCGATCACCCCCATGAACCCACAGCCGAGCACGGTGAGAAACCAGTTGGCCCACCCGCGATGAAGCAGCCAGCTCCCGAATACCGCACCCGGGCCATTTGCGAACACCACGAGCGCACTGAGCGAGGCAGCTCCGCCGAGCGTGTAGCCGAGCGTGCCGGCGAAGAATGTCGGCATCCAGGCATTGAGGCCGAACCACTGCAGGGTGTAGGCCATCAGCGCGAGCACCAGCAGCCACGGCCCGGCTAATCGGGCGACGCCAAACGCTTGCCCGAGGCGCAGGGTTGGCGGTTCTTCCTGGCGATTGGGAAGCGTGGAGAGGTCGCGCGTCGCAATTGTGAAAATCAGCGCGAACACGGCGAGGATTGCGGCGTTAAACAGCCATAACCCCTGCCAGCCGATTGTTTCGAGAAACCAGGGTGAGGTCACCATCATTGTGGCAAAGCCGAAGGGAAGAAACGAACTCCACAGGCCCAATGCCAGTCCGAAATCCCGCGGATTCGTTGCTTCAACGATCAGCGACGGCGCCGCGACAATAACGCCAAGATAGCCAATACCCTCCAGAATGCGGGTTAGAAACAACATCGTGTAATTGTCGGTGAAGGCGCCAAGCAGGCTTCCGGCAGCGATCGTCCACAGACTGATAATCAGAACTTTGCGGTGGCCGAAGCCGTCGCTTAGGGCACCAAAGGGAAGGCCGAGCAGCGCGCCGGTTGCGTTGAAGATCGATGCGATCCAGCCTAGCGCCACCATGCCAACGGCGAACTCCGCACCGAGCACCGACATCGAGGGCGGTACCTTGCCGATCTGCGTGGCCGCGATAACGCCGGCAAGAATGGCTAGCACCGCGATCCCCCAGCGTGTGTCGCCGGTTCCTTCAGAGGGAATGGTTTGCGTCAATTTCGAGCCTCGATGAAGCGCAGTCCGAGAGCGAATCCCACGCCAATTACACCGATCAACAGCAGGAGCCAACCTGAGTTATCCCATCCGCCCGACCAAGTAACAACCGCGGCGAGGATTGGCGGGCCCGCGAGCTGACCCACGTTCGAGCCCTGCATGATGATCCCATTCACCGCGCCGATCTGAGCCGGCGAGGGCGCGTGGCGGGGTGCGGCAACGATCACCGCGCCCGGCAGAAATCCGCCAAAGAAAGACATGCCGATTGCAAGCGGGACCTTCACGCTATTGGCGACCAGATCGGAAAAGAGGAAGTAGCCGAGTACGCCCATTATCAAAACCGGAATGGCCACCATCAACCACGTGCCAACCCCGCGCTTGGCAAGCCAGCCGGCGATAATATTGCTCGGCGCATTGAATATGACAATTAGGGCACTCACCGTGGCCGCGGTCGCCAAGGTGTATCCCACGGACTCAATCAGGAAGGTTGGCAGCCACGTCATCACCGCCATCCAAATGGCGGCATAGCTCATAAAGCAGGCGGCAAGAAGCCATGGCCCCGGTCGGGTTAAGGCGAGTCGGAGGTCTGCGCCCATGCGCCCGGCGACGGCAGGCTTAGACAGGGCCGGCAAGCCATTCGTTCGCGCGGCGATGGCAAAGAACAATAAGATGCTCAATCCCGTATTGGCGATCCAGATTCCACGCCAGCCAATCTCAGCCAGCAAAGCCGGCGAGGCGACAATCATGAGCGCCATGCCGACCGGCATCCGCGCGCTCCAAAGCGCTAGAACGAAAGACTGCTGCGCAACCGTAACCGCCTGCAACATAAGTGAGGGAACACTCACCATAAGTCCGAGAAAGGCGACACCCTCGAGCACCCGTGAAACGAACAGCCATGCCGCATCCGGCGCGAGCCCGCCGATGGCGCTGCCGACCGCCATGAACACAAGACTGGCCAATAGCAACTGTCGGTGGCCGAAGCGATCGCTCAACAGACCCGCGGTGACGCCAAAAAAAGCGGAGGTCGCACTCAATATGGAGGCCATCCAGCCGGCTGCGACAAAGCCGATCATCAGTTCGCTACGCAATTCGGGGAGTGCGGCCGGTATCTTGCCCACTTGGAACGCCGCCAACAGGCCCGCCGCTGTGGTTAGCGCGATCACGTCCCAACGCGTGCGTTCAATCGCGGGTGCACTGGCCAGTGTCATGCGCTATTGCGAGTGGTAGTGATCTGAGCGAGAGGTTTCGATAACCTAGTCGATGACTGTCGACGATGGGGCAGTTGTAGCGCGCAGGGTTGACTATGACCACGGTAGCTAGCGAAACGGGAGACAACGTCGAAACCCTGCGTAGGGATTCAAACGAGCTCTATCTTCTCGAGTTCGCCGCGCAACGCCCGGTTTTCGAATTGGCCGAACCGCGTCAGACCGCCGTGCCCCACCTTTGGGCGTGGGAGGACTATTACCCGCTGTTGCTGCGGGCTGCGAGTGTTGTCGATCCGGATGAGGCCTTTCGCCGTTCGTTCATGTTCTCAAATCCTGGGCTCCATCCTAAACCGTTCATGACGCCGACGCTGGATGGCGCCTGCTCGCTCTACAACCCACGCGAGACCGCGCCGGTTCACCGCCACACGCCGAGCGCCAGTCGGTTGGGCCTGGAGGGGGTCGGTGGATTCTCGACCGTGCAAGGCGAGAAATGCACCTTGGGGCGCGGTGATCTGGTGCTGACGCCGAACGGCACTTGGCACGACTTCGGCAATGAAAGCGACGAGCAAATTGTGTTTATCGATGTCGTAAATGATCCGCTGTGCCTTGCTCTGGGGGGCACGTTCTACGAGTTGGGTTATTCCGAAATCGATTCAGGTTCGAATTCCGATGAACCCATTCCCAAACGCCTGCAATCGATTCGCGAACCTCTCGATTACTCACAGAACCTCTATGCCACCGGCGGTATGGTGCCGAAGTTTGCGCCGCAAGTACGGGCCCGCGACCGCGATGCGTCGCCCATGTTCGTCTATCGATATGACGAAACCCGGGCGACGCTGGAGGGTTTGCGGGACTATGACGCCAGTCCCCACGACGGGGTAATTATGGAGTACATCAATCCGCTCAATGGTGAGCCGGCGATGCCGACCATGTCGTTTCACATGCAGCTGTTGCGGGACGGTGAGCGCACCAAATCCCACCGGCACACCACCAGCACTGTTTATTGTGTCGTCGAAGGAACCGGGGAGACCGAGGTCGGCGATACCACGCTTGCATGGCGCCGCAACGATGTGTTCGTTGTGCCGGGCTGGGTTTGGCATGCCCACAACGTGACCGCCGGGGCGGATGCGGTTCTTTATTCGGTGAGCGATGAGGCGACGCTTCGCAAGCTCGGCCTGTACCGCGAGCAGGGCCGCGCCGACGACGGTGATATCGTCGAAATGACGTGGTCGGCCTAGACATCAAGGGGGGAATAATACGTGGCACGTTTTAAATCGGTGGATATTGGGTTCGCGTCGAGCCATCGCGTCGAAGACATGGTGCGGTGGTCGCAGCTCGCGGAAGCCGAAGGATTTGACGCAGTTTGGTTGGCCGAGCTTTACTACGCGCGCGGCCTGATCACCACATGCGCCGCGGTTGCCGCGGCCACCTCCAAGATCAAAATTGGGTTTGGCATCATCAGTCCGTTCTCCCGCCATCCCGGTGTGATAGCGATGGAAACGGCCACGCTCGATGAATTGTCCGGCGGGCGTATGATTCTCGGCATGGGGATAAGCCAGATCGCGGTTGATCGCCAAGGCGTCGAGAATGCCCGCGCCGCGGTTTCGTTGCGCGAAGCGATGGAAATACTGCGGAGTTTCTTCGCCGGTGAGCAGGTCGTCTACGACGGAGAATTCTTCAAGATGACGGCGCCCGGGAGCCCGCTTTTTTTCGAACCCGTGCGCCGAGACGTACCGATCCACCTCGGTGTCATGGGGCCAAAATCCCTCGAATTGGCGGGTCGCGCTGCGGACGGGGTCTTGCTCGGCATGTTTTCAACACCGGGATTTGCCAAGTGGGCGCGCGGCCATATCGAGCAGGGCTTGAAATCGGCCGGGCGGCGTTGGGAAGATTTTGAGTACCGGTCATACATCACCTTCTCCGTCGATAAGAATGCGGCGAAGGCCAAAGACGCGGCACGCGGCATCCTGGCGGCATATCTCAGCGAAGGCGTGTCGACCTCAGCAACCAACGCCGAGTCACCGCGCTGGAAATATTCCGGCGCCACCGCAGACGAGTTGCTCGCGGTCAAAGCAGAAGTGGGCAAATACTGGTCGCAGGGCGATCGCGAGAAGGCGGGTCAGGCGATCCCGGTCGATTTCATCGACAAACTGATCGTTGCTGGCGAACCCGATGAATGTGCCGAACGTTTGCTCGCCTATGCTGAGGCTGGCGTTGATATCGCCGTCCCGTATCAGGTAATGGGCCCCGATCCGGATGCGTCGATTCGCCTGGCGGCACGCGAGATCCTGCCAAAAATCACCGCCTAGCCTTTCGGTTACTGACCATGGCGGGCCTTTTCAAAACCGCTGAGATCGGCTTCGCGACGGCGCAGCGGATCGATGATCTCGTCCGCTATGCCCAGCTTGCCGAGCAAAGCGGGTTCACCTCTTTCTGGCTCGGCGAACGCTACTACGCCAGGGGTATTTACACCGCGGCCGCAGCAATCGCGGCGGCGACCAAAACCATCAAGATCGGGCTCGGGATCGTCAGCCCGTTCACACGTCATCCCAGCATGATCGCGATGGAAACCGCAGCACTGGACGAATTCTCGCAGGGCCGCGTTATGCTCGGGTTGGGCGTGAGCCAGATCTCTGCCCAGCGCCAGGGCGTGGAGAACACCAGGCCGGCGACGTCCCTGAAAGAGACGATTGAGATCCTGCGCGGCTTCTTCGCCGGTGAAGCCGTGGTTTACGGTGGCCAAATGTTCGAGATGAACGAGCCCGGCGGCGCCTTCGTCTTCGAGCCGTACCGTGCCGATATCCCGATCCACATCGGCGGCATGGGTCCGAAATCTCTGGAACTGGCGGGTCGCATGGCCGCGGGCGAAATTCTCGGCATGTTTTCGACCCCCGGTTTTACGCGCTATGCGCGCGAGCCCATCGGTGCCGGCCTTGCGGCCAGCGGCCGGAGTTGGGCAGATTTCGAATACCGGTCTTACATCACCTTCTGCGTTGACGACGATTCCGAACGCGCCAAAGACACTGTCCGGCCAATGCTCGTCGGTTACCTGTCGGGTGGGCACTCAGCATCTGCGGCGCAGCCGGGGAGTGCGCGCTGGCGCCACTCCGGCGTCAGTGACGACGAGCTGGCCGCGGTCAAGCGGGCGGTGAGCGAGCGGGTTGCCGCCGGTGATATGGCCGGCGCGGCGGCGACCATTCCCTCCGATTTCGTCGACAAGTTGATCGTTGCCGGAACCCCACAAGAGTGCCGCGACAAGTTGCAGGAATTTGCCGACGCGGGCCTTGATCATCCCGTGCTGTACCACGTCCAAGGTCACGACCCCGCGCGCTCTATCGCCCAGGCCGCGGCGTTGATCGAACCGCTGGTCGCTACAACAGCTTCCCAGGATTCATGATGCCCGTGGGGTCGAGCGCGTGCTTGACCGCATGCATGATTTTCATCTCGGTCGCCGACTTGTAACGCGTCATTTTGTCGCACTTAAGACGGCCGATCCCGTGCTCGGCGCTGATCGTTCCCGCCAGCGCCGCCGCGGTGTCATGCACGATTTCCATCAATTCATCGCGCCGGGCGAGAAACGCGTCCGGCGCGGTCTGGTCTGCCGGGCTCAAGTTGAAATGAATGTTGCCGTCGCCGAGGTGGCCATAGGCGATGAATTGAATGTCGGGCATTGCCGCGCGAACGTTTACCGCCGCTTTATCGATGAACTCGGCGATTCGCGATAGCGGTACCGCGACGTCATGGCGAATCCCGACCCCCTCAACCCGCTGCGCCTCGGGCATGGTCTCTCGGATCCGCCATAGCGCGCTGCCCTGCGCTTCGCTCGTCGCAATGACGGCGTCGACGACCTGGCCGCGGTCGAGCGCACCCGCCAGCGCTTCCTCCAACGAGGCGCGCTGTTGCCCGTTTGCAACGCCGCCGCTGAGTTCACATAGGACGTACCAATCATGCGGCGCGTCGAAGGGATTTACATTCCCTGGAATGTTCTTGAAGGTCAGTTCGAGGCCATGGCGCGGCATTAATTCCCAGGCCGTTACGGTGTCCGAGCTGGCAGCTTGCACGTCGACCAGGAGCGCCACCGCGGCCGCTGGATCGCGTACCGCAATCATTGCGATTGTGGTTTCACGCGGCCGCGGAAAAAGCTTGAGAACCGCCGCCGTGATGATGCCGAGCGTACCTTCGGCGCCCACGAACAGGTGCTTGAGGTCATAACCGGTATTGTCTTTTCGCAACGCCCGCAGCCCATTCCAGACCTCGCCATCGGGGAGCACCACCTCCAGCCCCAAGACGAGATTGCGGGCGTTGCCGTAGCGCAGCACATTGGTGCCGCCGGCATTGGTCGACAGGTTGCCGCCGATCTGGCAAGTGCCCTCGGCCGCGAGGCTCAGCGGAAATAGTTTCTCAGCCTCGGCCGCGGCGCTCTGAATATCGCCGAGTACGCAGCCCGCTTCGACTTCCATCGTATTGTTGAAGCGATCGATCGACCGGATGGCGTTCATCCGCGACAAGTTGACGAGTATCTGTCCGCCATCTTCGTGCGGGACCGACCCGCCGACCATGCCTGTATTGCCGCCCTGCGGGACGATCGGCACTGCATTCGCCGCACAGAGCCGCACGATCGCTGCAACTTCTTGCGCGTTCGCGGGTTTTAAAACAAGTGGCGTGGTGCCATGAAACAGGCCGCGCTGCTCTTCCAAGAACGGCGCGATGCCGGCTTCATCATCGATCCAGCCACGCGTATCGACTGCCGCTTTGAGGTCGGCAATTATTTTCGGATCGATCTGCTTTGCCATGGCTTCGATTTAGACCAGCTACTGATCGTCGACAAGCAATGCAGCGTCGGTCGCTGCCGCGCGCTGGAGCCGGTCGTTGATGGCGGCGCCAAGCTCGGCGTTCGGAATCGGCATAACCGCAATCGCCCGAAATCGCACTTGATCAAGGTCACGCAACATGGCGAAAAGATTTGCGGCCGCCTCATCGAGGCTGCCGGTCGGGCTCAAATTTAGGCTAGTAGCGGCGCCCTCGAGTGCCGGTTGACCGAAGGCCAATAGCGCCTCGTCGGGATCGACTCGCACCGCGTTTAAACGCAACGGGCAGATCGGCGCGTAGTGCCGTGATAGCTGTCCCGGCGACAGCAAGGGTTCGTTTTCGGGAGCCGGGCCGGGCCGGGAGAGCGGACCAATCACCGCCTCTAAAGCGTCTTGAGGTACCCCGCCGGGCCGTAGTAGTTGCGGGGTGCGGTGGGCCAACCCGACAACACTTGATTCCACACCGACGCGGCAGGGCCCGCCATCGACGATCGCTGCCGCGGCTTCACCCAAATTTTCGCTGACGTGGCGGGCGGTGGTCGGACTCACCCGCCCCGACGGGTTGGCGCTTGGCGCGGCCACCGGTTTATCGAACGTCTTGATGATCGCGAGCGCGATGTTGTGGTCGGGAATGCGGATGGCGATCGTTGGTAGTCCGGCGCTGACGCGCCTTGCAACGCGGCAATCCTCAGTGCGGTTGAGAACCAGCGTCAACGGTCCCGGCCAAAATGCTTGGGCAAGAGACTCGGCATACGCATCAAATACGGCAAGCCGTCGCGCGGCATCGATAGTGGCAACGTGGACGATCAAAGGATTGGTGGTGGGCCTATTCTTGGCGGCGAAAATCGCCCGCACGGCGTCGTCGCTGGTGGCGTCCGCCGCCAGGCCGTACACGGTTTCGGTGGGGAGTGCGACGAGCTTGCCGTCAGCGAGCAGCCGAGCCGCGGCGGCGATATTGGCCGGCGTTGGCGGGAGGATTGGCGCGGGCACCTGCGGGGCGAGACAGCGTGAGGACGCAGATCAGCCGCGAAACTCGGCTTCGGAGATCAGAAGGCCGCGCGCGTTAACGCATTTGAATTCGAGCGCGTCGCCATTGTCTTTGGCAACGACATCCATGCCGTCGTCCCAGTAAAGCGGCAACGAGAATCGACAATCGATCTCGTAGCTATCCGGCAACCCCTTTTTGGCGAGAACGCCGAGCATGGACGTGACCTCCATCAGACGATGGGTGATCGGTGCGCGAAACCCGAAATTGGCCGCGAATCCGGGATCGAAATGGATCTTGTTGGACACTTCGGCCGCGTAGCCGCGCGCCTTTTCGGGAGTCATCAACTTGCGGCTCACCAGATCGTACTCGCTGGGCCAACCGGCGCACTCCGTCTTATCTTCAAACCCCACACGATTTTTGCGCATTAATAGGGCTTCGCCAGGAAGCGCGATCGTCTCCATCCCGACAACACGCGTGCCATCGCGCAGGAAGTCGAAAACCGTGGTGAGGATGAATCCGTTACGATCGCGCGAGATGCCCTGGATACGCCCATGGATTTCGAGCTTATCGCCAATCATGACCGGCTTTACCTGGTCGATCTTGTGATAGGTGAGAACCACGCCATCGAGCGGCAGGCCCGCTTTGACCAGAGACCGTCCACAGTCATTGCTGAGAATCGATACATTGACCAAGTCGCCGAATACGTCCGTCGCGACGTCACAACCCCAGTGGTAGCGCTTCTGTCGCTCGCGCGTGACGGAAGTGGTCCAAATCGGAAATTGCTTGTCGGAGGCAGCGTTTTCCGACGATTGTTTTGTTTCTTGATCCGTCATTCCACTCGTTCGGATATTACTCGGTTTCGCACGCCTGCGAGCAAGCTAGAGATTCTGCGCCCGCGAAGCGTCTAGCTTGCTTGCTTGGCCGTCGAGACCTGACATATTACGTCACATCGAGCACAAACAACCCATGGATTCGGGTGGTCGAAAGGGATGCCAATGAGCGACTACGCGGCACCACTTGCTGACATGCGCTTCGTCCTCAACAAGCTGGTCGGGCTGGAGGATCTCGCGTCGCTCGACGGGCTCGAAGCGGCTACGCCAGATACGGTAGATGCGGTCTTAAGTGAAGCCGCACGATTGGCGAACGAGGTCATTGGGCCGATCAATCGGATCGGTGACGAGCAGCGCAGCGTGATCAACGGCGCCGATGTCACCACACCGGATGGCTTCAAAGAGGCCTACGACCTCTTCGTCCAGGGTGGCTGGAACGGAATCATGTTTGATCCCGAGATCGGCGGGCAGGGCCTGCCCTGGGCTGTCTCTATCGCCGTTACCGAGATGTGGGAGTCTGCCAACCTCGCCTTCAGCTTGCTGCCGATCCTGACCCAAGCCGCCGTTGACTGCGTCGCCAAGGCGGGCACCGCTGAGCAAAAAGCTACCTATTTGTCGAAGCTGGTGAGCGGTGAATGGTCCGGCACGATGAATTTGAGCGAACCCCAGGCAGGTTCGGACGTCGGCGCCCTCAAGACCCGCGCGATCAAGGAGGGCGATCACTACCGCATCACCGGCACCAAGATCTTCATCACCTATGGTGAACACGATCTTGCCGACAACATCATCCATCTGGTGCTGGCCAGAACGCCCGACACGCCACCGGGTACCAAGGGCATCTCGCTGTTCATCGTCCCCAAATTCCTCGTCAATCCGGATGGCTCGCTTGGCGCGCGCAACGATCTTCGGGCCGTTTCCCTTGAACATAAGCTCGGCATTCATGCCAGCCCAACGGCGGTGATGTCGTTTGGCGATGAAGGCGGTGCAATCGGTTACCTCGTCGGCGAGGAATGCGAAGGCATGCGCAATATGTTCATTATGATGAATTCGGCGCGCCTGGCGGTTGGCCTGGAGGGTCTCGGAATCGCTGAGCGGTCCTACCAGCAGGCGTTGGCCTATGCTTGCGAACGGCGCCAGGGCAGAGCCCTGGACGATGATGACACCGACTCCTCACTAATCATCAAACATCCCGACGTTCGCCGCATGCTAATGCTGATGAAAGCAAACAACGAGGCCATGCGTGCCGTCGCCTACATGGTGGGCGGCGCGATGGATCGTGCCGAGCGTCACCCGGAGGAAGCTGTCAGGCAGCAACAACGCGGGTTTGCAGATCTTATGACACCGGTAATCAAAGGCTGGTGTACCGACCTTGGCGTCGAACTAACCTCGATCGGCTTGCAGGTGCATGGCGGTGTCGGTTACGTCGAAGAAACCGGCGCCGCGCAGCATTTTCGCGATGCGCGGATTGCGCCGATCTATGAAGGCACCAACGGGATCCAAGCGTTTGACCTGGTGATGCGGAAACTTCCTCGTCAAGCCGGTGAAGCCGTGCGCCAAATCATTGATGACATCAAAGCCCTCGACGGTGATCTCGGCGGCACCAATAACGCCAATTTTGTCACCATTCGCGCGGCATTGAACGAAACCGTCGCTGCGTTCGAAGAGGCGACCGATTGGCTGATCGAGAAGACCGGCGACAACCCCAAGGCCGCCGCCGCGGGTGCCACCCCGTATCTCCGATTGTTCGGCATTATCTATGGCGGCTATGCCTTGGCGAAAAGTGCGCTTGCTGCCCAAGCGGCTCTGGCAAATGATGGCGATGACCGGGACTTCATGCGCGCCAAGATCGCGACGGCAAGGTTCTACGCGGAGCAGGTTCTCGCGCCGGCGCCGAGTATGGTGCGGTCGATAACCGCGGGGACCGAGGCGTTGTTTGAAATAGAACCGGAGCTGATGTCACTGTGAGATAATCCACGCGTTCGGGCCGTGGTTTCGCGGCCGGTTTCGCGTTAGCATCGCCGTTGCAATTCTGCGTTCGGCGATCTGAAGGAGGCGGAACGTGAGTGATCAACACCCGTGGCTCAAAAAATACCCCAATCATGTGAAATGGGACGTTGAAATCCCAGAGAAGCCCTTGTTCGCGTTATTGGACGATGCGGTCGCCAAATATCCGTCCAATGAGAGCATGGATTTTCTTGGCAAGACCTACACCTATACCGAGCTTGGCGACATGGTTACCAAGGCCGCCGCGGGCTTTCGGGAACTCGGTGTTGGCAAGGGCGTGAAGGTTGGCTTGTTCCTGCCGAACTGCCCGCAATTTGTGATCTCGTATTTCGGGATCCTCAAAGCGGGCGGCACGGTCGTCAACTACAGTCCGCTCTATTCAGAAGACGAACTGCTGCACCAGATCGAGGATTCCGAAACCGACATCATGGTGACGCTGAGCCTCAAGGCGCTGTATCCAAAAATGGCGACCATGCTGCAGAAAAGCCGAGTCAAGAAGCTGGTTGTCGGTGCGCTACAGGACGTGCTGCCGTTTCCCAAGAACCTCTTGTTTCCGCTGCTCAAAAGCGGCGAGATCGCCAAGGTTCCCAACGACGCAAAGCATGTTTCCTTCCGCCAGTTGCTCAACAACGAGGGACGCTATAGCCCCTCCGATGTCGATGTGAAGGAAGACATCGCCGTGCTGCAATATACCGGCGGCACCACTGGCGTCTCCAAGGGCGCGATGCTCACCCACGCCAACCTCTACGCCAATACGCAGCAGGCAGTGATGTGGAACCCCCACAACGAGTTCGGCAAGGAACGCATGATGGGCGTCCTGCCGTTCTTTCACGTCTTCGCCATGACAGTCGTGATGAATCTCACAATCGCCATCGGTGGTTCGATTGTCATGCGGCCGCGTTTCGAACTCGAGCCGGTACTTGAGGACATCACCAAAAAGAAACCCACTTTGTTCCCGGGTGTGCCGACGATGTATACCGCGATCAGCAATCATCCCAAGCTCGAGACGTTCGACCTCACATCGATCAAGACCTGTATGTCGGGCGGGGCGCCGCTACCGCTTGAGATCAAGCAGCGCTTCGAGCAATTGTCGGGCTGCAAATTGGTTGAAGGCTACGGGCTAACCGAGTGTGCGCCAATTGCGACGAGCAATCCGTTCGATGGTCTCAACAAAGAGGGGTCGATCGGCCTGCCGTTCCCGGGCACCACGATCACCATCGTCGACAAGGAAGATCCCCTTAAGATCTTGCCGCAGGGCGAAGATGGCGAAATCTGCATCTCGGGCCCACAGGTAATGAAAGGCTATTGGGGGCGCGACGAGGCCACCGCCGAGACTATTGTTGAAGGCCGACTGCGCACCGGCGACGTCGGCCACATCGACGAAGATGGCTATGTCTTTATCATCGATCGCAAGAAGGATCTGGTTCTGGTCGGTGGCTTTAATGTGTTCCCCCGCAAGGTCGAGGAAGGGGTCTATCGCCACCCCGCTGTCGCCGAAGTCACGGTGATAGGTGTTCCCGACGACTATACGGGTGAAGCGGTTAAGGCGTTCGTTAAACTAAAAGATGGTTCGACGTTAAACGCCGATGAGCTCAAGGAATTCCTCAAGGATAAACTCGGCAAGCACGAGATGCCGAAGCATGTCGAGTTCCGGCAGGAACTGCCGAAAACCATGATTGGTAAGTTGTCGAAAAAGGAACTGGTTGCCGAAGAACTTGCCAAGCGAGGGTAAAACGGCGGCGGCGTTCACAGCCGTCGTTGCGCTTTTCTTTCTTAACGATCTCGCGTTTATCGAGGCCGATAGCCTCGGCCAGTGGCTGGCGGCGGACTACGCGTTCAAAGTTGCCGCCCTCGAGCTCATCTTGTTTCTCGCACCGCTTCGACGCGCTGCCGCGGACCAAAAACTAACCCTCTTGCTGACTGAAACGACCTTGCTGGTTCTGGTAGCTGGGGCGTTCGTCATTTCCGTATTTGAAATCGCCTATCCGCTGATCGATGAGGCGCTGCCGGAAACGGCACTCCAAGAAATGCCCGAGATCCGATCGGCGAGCGTGTGCTGGTTGAATATGACCTTCGGTCTGGCGCTTACGGCGATCGCCGAGGAACTGGTCTTCCGCCGCCTGTTTTACAGCGTACTGAGACCCTTCTTCACCAGTTCGGCACTATTCGTGCTCGCCTCCGCCGTCCTATTCGGACTTATTCATTGGTCAGGCGGGGTTGCCAACGTCGTCAGTGCCACCATCGCCGGCATCGCGCTGAGGGTGCTTATGCTGCGAACGGGCAGCGTGCTGCCAGCGATCGTGGCGCATTACCTGATAAATTTCGTTTTGTTCTTCGACCCGCCCTACGCCCTAGGCGGCTTGGGCTACTCAGCCGGTACCGGCGCGGGCTGCTCTGATTCCATCGCACCCAGGCTGCGGGCAATGTAGCCGGTTGGTTTGGTAAAGCGGGCCAGCGAGGCATAGAGAACCGGAATCAGGAACAGCGACAACACGGTCGCGAAGCTGACACCGCCAATGATGACAATACCAAGGGCATTTCGAGATTCCGCCCCCGCACCGGACGAAAGTGCCAGCGGCATCGCGCCGAGCGCGGTCGCAATCGTCGTCATCAGGATGGGCCTTAACCGAACGACCGAAGCCTCATAGACGGCATCGCGAATCTCCATCCCCGAGTCGCGCAGCTGGTTTGCGAACTCCACGATCAGGATGCCGTTTTTTGCCACCAGACCGATCAGCATGATGATGCCGATTTGAGTGTACACGTTGATCGATAGCCCCATGTAGAGCATCGACCCGAGCGCCCCGGTAATCGCTAGAGGGACCGACAACATGATCACCATCGGGTGGATGAAGCTCTCGAATTGGGCCGCCAGCGCCAGGAACACGATGAGCAGCGCCAGACCGAAGGTCAGGTAGAGTGAACCTGTGGATTCGCGAAAGATTTGTGAGAGACCGCCGTAGCTGATCCGCGCCTCCGGCGGCAGTTCCTCAGCCGCAATCTGCTCGAAATAGGTGAGCGCCTCGGCGAGCGTATAGTTGGGCGCTAACGACGCCGACACGGTTATTGATCGCAGTCGATCGGTGCGATGGAGGTCCTTGGCGCCGGCCGCTTCGTTGAACGTAACCAGACTGTTGAGCGGGATCATCACGCCGGTTGTTTCCGAGCGCACGAAGATGTTGGAGATATCGCTCGGCACTTCACGGTCGCGGCCGCGGGCGCGCAGAATTACGTCAAACTGCTCGCCGCGGTCTTCATAGGTTGTGACGCGGCGCTCGCCCAGCATGGTTTCCAGCGTGCGCCCGACCGATTCGATCGAAACGCCGAGATCGGCGGCCCGGTCGCGGTCAATCTTCAGCCGGAGCTCGGGTCGGGTTTGGTTGTAGTCCGTGTTGATGTTCAGCAGGCGACGGTCTTGCCGCGCTCTCTCCGTCAGGCGGGTGGCCCATTCCTCCAGCACTTCATAACTCGGGCCGCCGAGAATGATCTGGACCGGCGATCGCCAGGAGCGTTGCCCCAGGCTCGGTGGGCTCAACGGGAACGCGCGGACCCCCGGCATCGACAGAAGTTTTGGAAACAACTCGCGCTGAATGGCCATCTGCGATGTTTCGCGCTCAGCCCAGGGTTTAAGTTGGAGAATCATGAACCCGGAACTAACGCTGCCTGGGCGTCCGAAGCCTGGTGCAACGAGGCTCAGGACGCTGCGTCCATCTCCACGATCAAGGACCGGCTGCAGGCGGCGTTCGATTTGGCGTACCTGATCGCGGGTATATTCGAGGCTCGAGCCTTCGGGTGCCGACACCGGGATGAACAAAACGCCGCGGTCCTCGGTTGGCGCGAATTCCCTGGGGAGTACTTGAAAAAAGCTGTAGGCGAGAGCCGACAAGGCGACAGCTACGGCAACGACAACAAGCGGCGCATTAAGCGCCCAGCGCAGCAGTGCCGCGTAGCCTCGGTTGAGGCCGTCAAACACCGGCTGGGTCGCGTTGTAGACAAAACCTTCATCACGCGTCGGGCGCAAGAGCTTCGAACACATCATCGGCGTCAGAGAAAGCGCGGCGAACGATGAAAAGATTACCGCAACGGCGACGGCAACACCGAACTCTTGGAACAAACGCCCCGTGCTGCCTTCCATGAAAGAGAGCGGCACGAACACCGCAACCAGCGTCACGGTTGTTGCAATCACGGCAAAAGCGATCTGCCGCGTGCCCTTAACTGCCGCGAGCAAGGGCGGCATGCCTTGTTCGATGTGGCGATGGATATTCTCCACGACCACAATCGCATCATCGACCACCAGACCAATGGCGAGCACAAAGGCCAGCAACGTGAGTACGTTGACCGAATAGCCGAAGGCAGCGAGCACCGTAAACGATGCGATCACGGAAACCGGGATCGCCATAGCCGGGATCAGGGTGGCCCGCCACGAACGCAGAAACAGAAAGATCACGCCCACCACCAATGCAAGAGCGATCGAAAGCGCGATGAAGACTTCCTCAATGGATTTTCTGATAAACACCGAACTGTCGTAGCTGACGACCAAGGACATGCCCGGGGGCAGACTGTCCTTGAGATTCTCGGCCACTTTACGTGCACCCTCGGCAACCTCGAGCGTGTTCGATTTCGATTGTTTGGTAACGCCGACGCCGATCGAAAGCTTTCCGTCCGAGCGGAACTCGCTGCGGCTGTTCTCGGTAGCGACTTCGACCTTGGCAACTTCGCGGAGACGGATCAAGTAGCCGTTGGCGCGTTTGATGACGATATTTCGGAATTGCCCGGGCGTCGATAACGCAGAGGCCATCCGTACGGTCAACTCGCGCTGCCGCGATTCGAGGCGGCCTGAAGGCAGCTCGATATTTTGCCGCCGAATGGCATTTTCGACGTCCTGAACAGTAAGTCCGTGCGCCGCGAGTTGCTGACGATAAAGCCAGATACGCATCGAATAGCGTCGTTCGCCGTAAATCCGGGAGGTGGCGACGCCAGGCACGACCGAGAACGCATCGAGCAGAAAACGGTTCGCGTAGTCGGAAAGCTCCAACGCATCGTGACGATCGCTGGTCAGTCGCATCCAGATAATCGGCCGCGCATCGGTTTGGCGTTTGGCAATGCGCGGTGTTTCAGCTTCGTCCGGAAGGCGGTTGATCGACCGGGCGATTCGATCGCGCACGTCGTTGGCCGCGGCGTCGATATTGCGTTTGAGCGTAAACTCGACGCTGATAGAGGACGATTCATCGCGACTTGTCGACGCGACCCGTTTGATTCCCTCGATTCCGGAAACCGCCTCTTCGACGATCTGCGTGACCTGCGCCTCGATCACTTCGGCGGATGCACCACGATAGACCGTTGTGATCGATAGGACCGGCGAATCTGTATCGGGATATTCCCTGACCGGAAGCTTGTCGTAAGCGAACAGTCCGAAGATCACCAATACCGTGCTCATCACGGCGGCGAACACCGGCCGCTTGATCGAAACGTCGGAAAGAACCATTAGCTCGTCCCCTTAGGCGGCGACGGTTGGCCGGGTTTGATTGGCTTGACCGTCGAGCCGTCACGGATTTTTTGCAATCCGCGCACAACGACCGAGTCGTCTGCCGAAACACCTTCGAGAATTTCAACTTCGCCGATTAGTCGCTCGCCGATTCGAACTCTGGTCCGGCTCGCCTTACCGTCTCGAACGAGGAATACGAAGTGGGTTGCGCCCTGGGAAATCAAGGCTTCTTCCGGTACCAGTACCGCATTGTCCCGGCTATCGATCGATAGCTTCGCGGTCAGGAACATGCCGGGTTTGAGGCGCCCGTCGGGGTTGGGGAATTCGGTTCGCAATTCGATCGATTGCGTTACAGGATCGATCCGCGAATCCAGCGTCTTAACGATGCCGTCGAAAATCTCGGAATATGTGACGCTCTCAGCTTGGATACGCAATCCCGGTTTGGCCAAAGCGAGAACACTCTCGGGGACACGGAAGTCGACTTTGACGGAGCTGATGTCGTCGAGCGTCGTTATTTCCATCCCGGGGTTCACCAAAGCACCAACCGATACGCGCCGCAGGCCGAGGCGCCCGCTAAAAGGCGCCCGGATTACGTAGTCTTGCAAGCGCGCTTCGTTGGCACGGACCCGCGCCTTTGCACCCTGCAGCGATGCCTGCAGTTCGTCGATCCTAGCTCGTGAGACGGTTCGGTTGTTGAATAGTGCAAGGGCGCGATCGTAGAGGCGCTGCGCCTGCTGCAGCGCGATACGTTGCTCCTCCAGATTGGCATTTAGCTCGGTCGCGTCCAACTCGACCAGGACATCCCCTTTTTTGACCCGGCCCCCTTCTTTGAACGAGATCTTGCCGATGATCCCGGAAACTTTTGGCGTGATATTGACCGCTTCGTTGGCCAGCGCTGTCCCCACGGCTTCGACCGTAACTGCGACCGTGGCGATGCGGGGTTTGGCGACCTCAACACCGACCGGGCGGCCCCCGCCTCTAGTTTGACGATTGCCCTCTGCGGCTTGGCTAACACGCTGGTCGTTCCAGCACCACGCGCCCGCGCCGGCTGTGGCGAGCATGACTACGATAACGAGTTGGGTGGTGACGCGCATGGGCTAGTCAAATCTGCGAATTTGGGTTTGCAATCCTACTAAGATGGCGCGGAACTACCAGAAAGTCAGG
>CAUZWH010000013.1:0-17984 GCA_963583675.1 Alphaproteobacteria bacterium | reverse complement strand
TTGACCGACGTACACAATGCCGAGCAATGCGGACGCGTTGCCGAAGTCGTCGATGTCTTGCAGATCCCCGCCTTCCTATGCCGGCAGACTGATCTGTTGCACGCCGCCGCCAACACGGGACGCGTCGTTCACGTCAAGAAAGGGCAGTTTTTAGCCCCCTGGGACATGAAAAACGTCGTAGCCAAATTGACCGATACGGGCAATCGGCGCGTTCTGGTGTGCGAACGGGGGGTCAGTTTTGGGTACAACACCCTGGTCTCTGATATGCGCGCATTGCCGCAGCTTGCGGAACTCGGCTTTCCAGTGGTTTTCGATGCCACCCACTCCGTGCAACAACCGGGCGGGCAGGGCCATGCAAGCGGTGGCGACCGGCGATTTGTCCCCTTTCTCGCGAAAGCGGCGGTCGCGATCGGAGTCGCGGCGGTTTTCATGGAAACCCATCCCGACCCCGACAATGCGCCCTCTGACGGACCCAACATGGTCCCCATGCGCGACATGCCAACCCTGATTGCACAACTGATGGAATTCGATCGATTGTCGAAGTCGCAGCAGGAAATTAGATGACCGCCATTATTGATATCGTTGGTCGCGAAATTATTGACAGTCGCGGCAATCCAACCGTCGAAGTCGATGTCGTACTCGAAGACGGTTCGACCGGACGCGCCGCCGTTCCCTCGGGCGCTTCGACCGGCCGCTATGAGGCAGTCGAGCTACGCGACGGTGAAGACCGTTACGGCGGCAAAGGCGTGCGCCGCGCGATCGCTGCCGTCAATGGAGAATTGTTCGAAGCGCTCATGGGCCTCGATGCCGAAAACCAGGCGCAGATTGATGAGATCATGGTGGCGTTGGACGGGACCGAGAACAAATCCCGCGTCGGCGCAAACGCGACCTTGGGCATTAGTCTGGCGACCGCGAAAGCAGCCGCGCAGTCACGCGGTCTGCCTTTGTATCGATACCTCGGTGGCCCAGATGCTCGCGCGTTACCGCTGCCGATGATGAACGTCATTAACGGTGGGGCTCACGCCGATAATCCGGTTGATATCCAAGAGTTTATGATTATCCCCGCCGCCGCTGATTCTTTGACAGAAGCCGTCCGCATTGGTGCGGAGGTTTTCCATAGCTTGCGTGGTGCTTTGAGCGAAGCGGGACACGCGACGAATGTTGGGGATGAAGGTGGATTTGCGCCTGCATTCAGCAATGCCGATGAAGCGCTAGGGTTTATTATGGGAGCGATCGAAGCGGCTGGCTTCAGGCCAGGGGTCGATGTTCTGCTCGCGCTGGACCCGGCGTCGACTGAGTTTTTTCAGGACGGAAAATACATTCTGGCCGGTGAAGGTAAGACGTTCGACGCCGGCGATCTGGTTGCTTACTACGAGGATCTTGTCGATCGCTTTCCCATCGTGTCAATCGAAGATGGAATGGCGGAGGATGACTGGGACGGATGGGCTGCGTTGACCGAGGCGATTGGTGAGCGCGTTCAGCTCGTCGGCGACGATCTATTCGTCACCAATCCCGAGCGCTTGGCTGAAGGGGTTGAACGCGGGGTTGCCAACGCGATCCTGGTTAAGCCCAATCAAATCGGCACCCTCAGCGAAACGTTACAAACCGTCGAGATGGCTCATCGCGCCGGCTACCGCAGCGTTTTATCGCATCGATCGGGTGAAACTGAAGACTCCACCATCGCCGACATTGCCGTCGCGACCAACTGCGGCCAGATCAAAACCGGCTCACTATCGCGTTCGGATCGGCTCGCAAAATATAACCAATTGATGCGAATCGAGGAACAGTTGGGCGCACAAGCTCGCTTTCCCGGCCGGTCGGCGCTGGCTCGCGGCTAAGTGAGTCTGGATGGCAACACCTTGAAACAAACTTGGTAGTCGACTGAATTGGCCATTGACCCGCTGGATTCTGCTGTGATTCTATGGGTCCATGGGGATCATGTACGAAACACAACGGCGCGCGCGCGCAGCCGTTGCACCCTTTATCTGCCTCGTATTGGTGATCTATTTCGGCTACCACGCGATTCATGGCGATCGCGGCCTGCTGGTATGGATCCAGCTTAACAACGAAATCAAACAAGCCGAAAAGATTCACGCGTCGCTCGTTCAGCGTCGTGAACTTCTCGAGCGGCGTGTTGCTTTTCTGAAACCCGAGAGTCTTGATCGCGATCTGCTAATGGAGCGTGCGCATCTTATCCTCGGACTGGTTCGTAACGATGAGGTCGTGGTCTTAAGCTACTGAGATTATTCTCAGATTCGCGACTTTCAGAAGCGAACTTCATCCGTTAACGTCGCTCCATCGCTGAAATTTTATGATCAAGATCAATTGATTAACGCAATAGTTGATCAGAGAAACAATTTCATGTCGGATGGCGCTGGCGTTAACATTTAGCCAGCCATACATTTAGAGTTGCCACTCTGGCAATACTTTGCGCACCGTTCGGGAGCCCGCGATGGCGAGAGCAAAAACCACCAAACCGAAACACGCGCCGCGTAAGACGACGCGTGCGAAAAAGGCCAACGGCCACGATCTCTCTGGAGTGGATGCCGCCGACCTTCTTCATCTCTATCGAGAAATGCTCCTAATCCGCCGCTTCGAAGAGAAAGCGGGTCAACTCTACGGGATGGGCGTAGTCGGCGGTTTCTGCCACCTCTATATTGGACAGGAAGCGGTGGTCGTCGGTATGCAGGCCTCGCTGGGCGACGGCGATGCCGTGATCACTAGTTACCGCGACCACGGCCATATGCTGGCCTGCGGGATGGAGCCGCGCGGGGTGATGGCTGAGCTAACCGGGCGCGCCACTGGCTATTCCAAGGGCAAGGGTGGCTCGATGCACATGTTTTCCTCGGAGAAGGATTTCTACGGCGGACATGGAATCGTCGGGGCTCATATACCGCTCGGCACCGGCCTGGCCTTTGCCCACGCCTATCGCAATCTTGATCGTGTGTGTCTAACGTATTTCGGTGATGGGGCGGCTAACCAAGGGCAGGTGTACGAAGCGTTCAATATGGCGGCTCTGTGGAAGCTGCCGGTCGTCTACATAATCGAAAACAACCATTACGCGATGGGTACCTCGGTCGAGCGTTCGGCAGCGCAGAGCGAATTCTTCAAACGCGGTGAACATTTTGGGGTGCCTGGATTTCAAGTCGATGGCATGGATGTTATGGCCGTCCGCGAAGCCGGGGCCAAGGCGATTGCAACCTGCCGCGCCGGTAACGGGCCTGTTCTTCTCGAGGTTCTTACCTACCGATACCGCGGCCACTCGATGTCTGATCCGGCTACCTATCGAACGCGCGATGAGGTCAACAAGGTGCGTGAAGAACGTGATCCGATCGATCGTGTGCGCCGTTGGCTTATCGACGGCGGCCTGGCGCAAGAGGCTGAAATCAAAACGATCGACAAAGAGATCCGAGAGGTTGTCAATGACGCAGCCGACTTTGCTCAAACGAGCGCCGAGCCGGATCCGTCCGAACTCTACACTGATATCTACGCCGAGGCTTGACCGCGTGACGTAGTGCTATCGTAGGGACCCAAGGGAGGGGTCATGCCAGTTGAAATTCTAATGCCAGCATTGTCGCCGACGATGACCGAAGGTAATTTGGCGCGTTGGTTGAAACAAGAGGGCGAGACCGTGTCGCCCGGGGACATTCTCGCCGAGATTGAAACCGACAAGGCGACGATGGAGATCGAAGCGATTGATGAAGGGACCCTCGGCCGCATCGTTGTGCCCGACGGAACCGAAGGCGTCTCGGTCAACACCGTGATCGCGCTATTGCTGATGGAGGGAGAAGATTCCGCCGAACTGGCGACGAACCCGGCCCCGGCAATGCCCGAACCTCATGACGCGCCTGCAACTACCCCGCTCGATTCGGAACCCTCTCAGGGGCAAGGGCAAGGGCAAGGGAATGTGCCGCCGCCACCGGTATCGACGATCGCACCAGATCCGGATGTTCCGGCTGGAACGGAGATGGTTGAACTCACCGTGCGCGAAGCGCTACGCGACGCGATGGCCGAAGAGATGCGGCGCGATCCAGACGTATTTTTAATTGGCGAAGAGGTTGCCGAATACCAGGGCGCTTACAAGGTCAGCCAGGGATTGTTGGAGGAATTCGGCGCCCGGCGGGTGATCGATACGCCAATCACCGAGGCTGGGTTTACCGGCTTGGCGATTGGTGCCGGTTTCGCCGGCCTCAAGCCGATCGTTGAATTCATGACCTTTAACTTTGCCATGCAGGCGATCGACCAGATCCTCAATTCCGCAGCCAAAACGCGCTACATGTCGGGCGGCCAAATGGGATGCTCGATCGTGTTTCGCGGCCCCAACGGTGCGGCCGCCCAAGTTGGCGCGCAGCATTCGCAAAGCTTCGCGGCCTGGTACGCTCAGGTTCCTGGTATCAAGGTTGTCACGCCTTACGATGCCGCCGATTCCAAAGCGCTCCTAAAGGCCGCGATTCGCGACCCCAACCCGGTTCTTTTCCTCGAAAACGAGATGCTGTACGGCCGAAAATATCCGGTGCCGCAGCTCGAAGATCATGTGTTGCCTATCGGTCGGGCGCGCGTGGTTCGTCCAGGTCGCGACGTCACCATCGTTGCCTACTCGATTGCCGTTGGATGGGCGCTCGAAACAGCGGATCGATTGGCCGGCGAAAATATTGATGCTGAAGTGATCGACCTGAGATCGCTACGCCCGCTTGATATTGATACCGTGTTGAGTTCTCTGTCAAAAACCAATCGAGTTGTAACGGTCGAAGAGGGCTGGCCCATCTGTAGCATTGGTTCGGAAATCTCCGCGCAGATCATGGAGCTCGGATTTGACGATCTCGATGCGCCGGTAACCCGAGTCGCCGGTAAAGACGTCCCGATGCCCTACGCAGCGAATCTCGAGAAACTGGCATTACCGAGCATCAATCAAATCGTCGATGCCGTCCGGTCCGTCTGCTACCGCGACTAACATTTTGCTACGACGTAGAAGTCTTAACCGAGGAAGCGTGAGATATGCCGATTCCAATAACAATGCCCGCATTGTCGCCGACGATGACGGAGGGCAACCTCGCCAAGTGGTTGAAGGCGGAGGGCGATACAGTCACGGCCGGCGATATCATCGCCGAGATCGAGACCGACAAGGCCACAATGGAGGTTGAAGCTGTCGATGAGGGCGTTCTCGCGAAAATACTGATCAATGAGGGGACCGAAGGCGTTGCCGTAAATTCGGTGATCGCGCTGCTGCTTGAAGAGGGCGAGGAGGACTCTGCTCTTGATGGCTACCAGGCCGCGGCGCTGGCAGCTGCCGCGACAGCTGCCGCGCCCGCACCGGCCCTATCGCCTGAGCTGGTGGCAGCGCCAACTGTGCCCACAGTTACAGTCGCTGAAGCAGCTGACGGTGCGCGGGTCAAAGCCAGCCCGCTCGCCCGGCGTATGGCGCAGCAGGCGGGCGTTAATCTAGCGAACGTCAACGGAAGCGGCCCTCAAGGCCGCGTTGTCAGAGCTGATATCGAAGCCGCGCTAGGCAAAGCACCCGCAACGGGCTCGGCCCCGGCAGCGGCAGCCGCGCCTGTTCCAGCCCAAGTTGGGGTCGCAGGCGGTGCACTGGCACCAACTGAAATACCCCACACCAATATACGCAAAATTATTGCGCGTCGCCTAACCGAGGCCAAGCAGCAAGTCCCGCACTTCTATTTGTCGCTGGATTGCGAGGTCGACAAGCTTCTCGCCATGCGCAAAGAACTCAACGAGAAGTCGGCCAACGAGGATCTCGGTTACAAGATATCGGTGAATGATTTTGTCATTCGTGCAGCCGCGCTGGCGCTCCGCAAAGTGCCGGATGCAAACGTTTCATGGACTGACGATGTCTTGCTAAAACATAACGTGGTCGACGTTTCGATCGCAGTATCGATCGAAGGCGGTTTGATAACGCCTATTATTCGCAATACCGATCAGAAGGGCCTGGCGGCTATTTCAAATGAGATGAAGGAGCTTGCCGGGCGTGCGCGCGACGGCAAGCTGTTGCCGGAGGAGTATCAAGGTGGAACCTTTTCAATCTCCAACCTTGGGATGTTTGGCATCCGTGAGTTTGCGGCGGTAATCAATCCGCCGCAGGGGGCTATCCTCGCGGTGGGCCGATCGGAGGAGCGACCGGTTGTCAGGGATGGCGCGTTAGCTGTGGCGACCATGATGACGGTTACATTGAGCGTCGATCATCGTGCGGTTGATGGTGCGTTGGGTGCCCAATATCTGGCTGCATTCCGCGGGCTGATCGAAGATCCACTTACCATGCTGCTTTAGCTGGCCGGTTCCCCGCAACACACAACGAAAGACGGAGCCCATGGCTGATAACAATTTCGACCTCGTCGTTGTCGGGGCCGGGCCCGGTGGCTACGTCGCAGCCATCCGTGCCGCTCAGCTAGGGATGAAGACGGCGGTTGTCGAACGTGAGCACCTCGGGGGTGTTTGTCTTAATTGGGGCTGTATCCCAACGAAGGCGCTGCTGCGATCTTCTGAAATCTATCATTTACTGCACCACCTCGACGAATTCGGGTTCAGCGCCGACAACATCAAGTTTGACACGAAGAAAATCGTCAAACGAAGCCGTAACGTGGCCGATCAGTTGTCGAAAGGCGTTGCGCATCTGCTCAAGAAAAATAAGATTACCGTCATCGACGGCGCCGCCAAACTTGCCGGAAAGGGCAAGCTTACGGTTGAGAACGCGGGTAAGAAGGTTGCCGACATTGGTGCAAAACACATCATTCTCGCCACCGGCGCGCGCGCGCGCGATCTCCCCAACATCAAGGCGGACGGCAAGCTGATTTGGTCTTACAAAGAGGCCATGGTGCCTGAAGCGGTGCCCAAGTCGTTGCTCGTAATCGGCTCGGGCGCAATTGGAATGGAATTCGCCAGTTTTTTCGGCCAGCTCGGATCCGACGTCACGGTGGTCGAGATCCTCGACCGTATCCTGCCGGTCGAAGACGAAGAGATCTCGGCGGTAGCCCTCAAGTCATTCCAGAAGCAGGGAATGAAAATCCACACTGGCGCATCGGTGGACGCCGTGAAAACGGGGAAGAACAACGTCACAGCTTCGATCAAGCAAAAGGACGGCAAAACCGAATCACTGACCGTCGATCGCGTGATTCTGGCTGTAGGTATCACCGGCAACGTCGAGAATATCGGCCTCGAAGAGGCCGGCATCAAAGTCGATCGCGGGCACGTCGTCGTCAATCAATGGCTAGAGACTGGTGTCCCTGGCGTATATGCGGTTGGCGATCTCGTTGGCCCACCGTGGCTTGCTCACAAGGCCAGCCACGAGGGCGTAATTTGTGTTGAGAAGATCGCCGGGCTCGACAATGTGCGCCCGCTCGACATCACCAACATTCCGGGCTGTACCTATTGCTACCCGCAGATCGCGAGCGTCGGTTTTACCGAAGCGGCGGCCAAAGCGGCAGGGCATGAGGTGCGGGTTGGTCGTTTTCCCTATCTCGGCAATGGCAAGGCGATCGCACTTGGTGAAACCGAGGGAATGATCAAGACCGTATTCGACACCAAGACCGGCGAATTACTCGGCGCGCACATGATCGGTGCAGAAGTTACTGAACTGATTCAGGGTTACGGCATTGCAAAGACGCTTGAGACAACTGAGAGCGAGCTAATGCACACAATCTTCGCGCACCCGACGCTATCCGAAATGATGCACGAGTCCGTCCTTGACGCTTATGATCGTGTTATCCATTTCTAATCATACGCGCGACAACCCAAACGATTAGCGAGAGGCGGCGTGGCGATAGACCGAACGCTCCGACATCCGGAAAAGGCCCACCGGCCGGATTCGCCGATTCTGCGTAAACCTGACTGGATCCGGGTCAAGGCGCCGACGTCGCCCAAATATCACGAAACCCGCAAGCTGATCCGCGACTACCAACTCAACACGGTGTGCGAGGAAGCTGCTTGTCCCAATATCGGTGAATGCTGGGCTCAGCGCCACGCGACCGTGATGATTTTAGGTAGCGTTTGCACCCGAGCCTGCGCCTTTTGCAACGTTGCAACGGGCCTTCCCGATAAGCTCGACGTAGGCGAACCCGAACGGGTTGGACAGGCGGCGGCCGGTTTGGGGCTTAAACATATCGTCGTTACGTCGGTTGATCGCGACGATCTCGATGACGGCGGCGCCGATCATTTTGCTCGCACCATTAGAGCCATCCACCAGAATTCTCCGGGTACGACGGTCGAGGTCCTGACGCCAGATTTCCTGCGCAAGAAAGGCGCTATCGAAGCGGTGGTCGAGGCGCGACCCGACGTCTTTAACCACAATCTCGAGACGGTGCCTCGGCTTTATCCGGAAATCCGTCCCGGTGCGCGTTACTTCGCCTCGCTGCGCCTGCTTGACCGTGTCAAAGAACTCGACCCGTCAATGTTTACCAAATCTGGATTGATGGTTGGCTTGGGTGAGGACGCAAGCGAAATCCAGCAGGTAATGGATGATTTGCGCGCAGCAGATGTTGATTTCCTGACCATCGGCCAATATTTGCAGCCGACCGCAAAGCACGCCGCAATCGATCGATTCGTGACCCCGAGCGAATTCAAAGCCTACGAGCAGAGTGCGCGGGGCAAGGGATTCCTGATGGTGTCGTCGTCGCCCCTCACACGATCGTCGTATCATGCCGGCGATGATTTCGAAAAAATGCGCGAGGCACGGGCCGTCCAAATAGCGGCGCAATGACCGTGGGCTAATGCCGACGCATACCGAACAACGTTACCTCACGCACACGCCCGAACAGCTTTTCGGCCTGGTGGCCGATATTGAATCATATCCCGAGTTTCTGCCCTGGTGCATCGCGGCGCGGATACGCGAACGCGAGGCAAATGTCGTCACTGCTGATCTGGTGATCGGGTTTCGCGTTTTCCGCGAACGCTTCACATCGCGCGTTACGCTGAATGAAATCGAAAGTATTGATGTCGAATACACGCACGGGCCGCTGCGTTACCTCAAAAACCATTGGCAGTTCATTCCCCAAGGCGATGGCTGCGTTGTCGATTTCTTCGTAGATTTCGAGTTCCGTTCGCGGATCCTTCAGAAATTGATTGGGGTCGTCTTCAATGAGGCGCTATCGCGCATGGTGAATGCTTTCGAGGAACGCGCCGACACGCTCTATGGGCAACGATCACAACTGTCGGGAGATACGGCAATTACCCAAACACGGCAATGACCCGTCGTCCTTCGCTAATACTCGGTAGGCTGATCGTCCTTGTTTTGGTGGCGTCGAGCTTTGCCCAATCGACACAAGCTGAAACGCAAAAACGCTCGGCCGTTACTGCAAACGTTACCGCCCGCATTGTGGTCGAAGCCCAAAGCGTGGCGCCCGGCGATACCGTCACGCTGCTTTTGGATCAGAGTATACGAGAAAATTGACACAACTATTGGCGTAACCCGGGAGATAGCGTGCAGGAAACTACGGTCGACTGGTCGTTGCCCGACGGTGCGCGCGCGGCTCCGATTCAATGGGCGGTTCCCGAGCGCATTAGAGTCGGGGAACTCGCAAACTATGGTTATGCCGAGGAGGTTGGTCTCGTCGTCGAGTTATTGATCCCGCCGACGTGGCCGGTGGGAACGCCGATGCCCGTCAAAGCCGATGTGGCGTGGTTGGAATGCGAGTCGATTTGCATCCCGTCATATGCCACTTTTGTTTTGTCGATACCGACAGGTTCTGCGACCATTTTGTCGGGTGATGTCGCGCCGATGTTTGCGGCCGCCCGTGCCGCTCTGCCAGCACCGACAAGCTGGCGCGCGAAGGTACGCGGCTTGAACAACACCGTGACGATTCGCATCGAGGGTCCGGGAATGAGGATCGCAGCGATAAAGTCTGCCTATTTCTTCCCCGCCGAATGGGGTGTGATCGACCATGCTGCCGATCAGGAGTTTATCGCGGATGAACGTGGATTGACGCTGACTGTGGCGGCGGGAGATATCTAGGTGCCAGCGGACCTTAGCGGCGTGCTGGTCCTGATGGAGAGCGACGGCGATGCCACCAAACAATCGGGTTACGCAATTGGATCGATCAAGTAGGTAAGGAACAAGCATGCAAGTATTACGTTCACCGGCCAATCAATGGCGCGGCGTCGTCAGGTCGATAACTATTGCCGCTGCGCTGTTGCTGGGCGGGTCGCTGTTATATTCAGCCCAGGCCGGGGCGCCGCTCAAGACTGGGCAACCCGCGCCTGCATTCTCAGGCACCAGCGCCACCGGCGCGAAGATCTCTCTGTCAGATTACTACGGCAAGACCGTGGTTCTTGAATGGACCAACCACCAATGCCCCTATGTCCGTAAGCACTACAGCACTAATAAAATGCAATCCGTGCAAAAGCAGGCGACTACGGGTGGCGTTGTGTGGCTTTCCATAGTCTCTTCAGCGCCGGGCCGTGAAGGATATGTCGAACCGTCGCAAGCTGGGCAGTTAACGCGCGACCGCGGTGCCGCACCTACCGTCGTTGCACTCGATGCAAGTGGTGAGATAGATCGCCTCTACAATGCCCGCGTAACCCCGCATATGTTCGTGATCGTTGGGTCGGGAAGGCTTGTCTGTATGGGTGGTATCGACGATCGGCCGAGCGCGCGGCCATCCGATATTGACGGGGCCACCAACTACGTCCTCGCCGCCCTCGCGGACGTCGAAGCCGGTCGCGCAGTGGTTACTCGACCCTATGGCTGCAGCGTCAAATACGGCTCCTGATAGGAACGTACTCGACGCTTAGAGCTGCTTCGTTTGGGTGGCTTTTGCTTCCGCAGGTCCTGGCGCTTCTGGGGTATTCCTCAGTCGTCGAGGAAGGGGCCCGTTTCGCGCCAGATGCGCATCGTTGAGCAGTGCAAGCCACCGCCGATACGCATGAATTCGGCGTAAGGCACCTCGGTCACGTCGACGCCGATCTTGCGCACTGCTGCGATCGCTTTGGGCGCCTCTGCGATCATGATGACGCGGCCGGGCTCCAACAACGTGACATTGGCAGGGCCGTAAAGCGCCTGCTCATCGGTATCGACCTCGACGATCTCGTAGCCGTGTTCCTTGAGCCATCGCCAGTTATTGAAATCCATTCCCGGCAGGTAGGCGATTACTTTCTTATGATCGAGGGGCCCGATGATCATATCGGGGTGATGGCTCACGCCCGATTGTGGGTGGAAATAAATGTTGCCCGCACTCTCGAGAACCAGCGTCGTCATTTCGTCGGCCAGGCAGCTGCGTTCAACGACTGGGATTAGCTGAGATAATCCCTCCTCGTTGTAGGCGATGCCGTGCGAGGTGACGAACACGTCTTCGGCGAGCCACAAACACGGGCCTGCTTCGGCAACCCCGGTGCCCGTGATCGTCGCGACCGGCGGCACGCCGAGTTGGGTCCACGCCCAGTAAGCTAGATACTCCGAGCGTCCGAATCCGAGCGGGCTAACAGCGATTTTTTCAATTATCGAGCCGCCCCGCACGACCAGGGTTTCATTGGCGGCCCAGGTGCCGCGTTGGGGTCCGAAAGGGCCAACCGGCGGATCCGGATAGGTCACGCGGTGCACGATGACACCGGCGTCCTCCATGGCAGCCTCGTATTGCAGACTTTGGTCGTGCATCTTGTCGATGTCGAGGTCGCCGTGAGAGAGCCCCATTTGCGGGAAATAGGCGGGATCCTGATCGTAGGCGACGAACCGCTCGTGCGAGGTGATGTCGATCAGAGCGACTTCGCGCAATTTGCCGATGCCGTTCGCCCCGAACTCGCGCCCGTAGATCTTGGGATAGATCTCTTTGGCATCAATGTTGTGCCACGTCTCGATCGACGGCGCTTGACCAGGCACGTAGCCGGGCATGTCGGTGAGCTTAAATTCTTTGGCCTTGATCTGCTCCTGCATCTCTTTGATACGGGCAGCCCACGGCGCTGGCAAGACCGGTTTAGTGGGGATATTTGAAGCCATAATTGAGGTTCCTCGTTAGCTCAATGCAATATGTCCACGGCTGGGTTTGTTGGATTCACGAAGTTGCGAGGCAACATTGTGCCCCGCACGGCGCTTACGTAACAGCGTCGATCTGTTTGAGCAGCACTTCGAGTGCGTCGTCGACTGTGGCAAGTCTCACGCCATTCCGCCCGATATCTCCGTATTCTCGTCTTACATGCGAGATCTTCCCGCCACGTCGGGCACCAGCTAGATGAACCAGGCCAACCGGTTTGGCGTCGGTTCCGCCACCAGGTCCAGCGATTCCCGTGCAGGCCACGGCGACATCGGCATCCGACCGGCTCAGGGCACCCTCGACCATGGCGCGCGCCACTTCTTCGCTCACCGCGCCGGCGCGATAAAAAAGATCCTCAGCCAAGCCAAGCTGCTGCTGCTTTGCTTCGTTCGTATAGGGAATAAAGCCGCGATCAACGACATCGGACGAACCGGAGATCTCGGTTAAGCACGCGGTGATCAACCCACCGGTACATGATTCCGCAGTCGCAATACGCACGGCCTTGCTTCGGCTGCGATTCAACACTTTGGTCGCTTTGGCTATTAGTTCTGGGGGAAACATCACACTCCTCGCTCGATCCATAGAGCGATCAGCAGTACGACTGCCGCAAATATACCTGCCAGGACGTCATCAAGAATGACTCCAAGCGCGCCCGGTACACGGCGATCGATCCAGCGAATTGGCCATGGCTTTAAAATATCGAAAAAGCGAAACAGTAAAAAAGCGAACACATAGTAAACCGCTGTGGGTGGAACGGCGACAATTGTAATCCACTGTCCCACCACTTCATCAATAACGACGGGTCCAGGATCGGTATCGTCCCCGTGCCTAAGATAGATCGACGTCGCCCACCAGCCTACTGAAAAAGCGACAAAAATTGCGATAACAAGTCCAATAACCCCCGCGTAATGGCTGATCGCATAGCCAATCGGAATCGCGACGAGCGATCCCCAAGTTCCCGGCGCGCGCGGCAGTAAGCCGGATCCTCCAGCCGTCGCGATCAATGCGGCTGGATGCCAAAACGAAAGGCCGGTCGGGAGTTTAGTCATTGCTTTGTTGGCCCCGAATTCAAACTACTAAATTGGTAATCGCACAACGGCTGTCGCCTGCACCGCAATTCCCTCGCCCCGACCGGTAAAGCCCAAGCGCTCTGTCGTTGTCGCTTTGATGCTGACGCGATTCGGTGTCAGCGCCAACAGTCGCGCCAATTGATCGCGCATCGCTATTCGGTGGGGGGCAATCCTTGGGCGTTCGCAGATCAATGTGAGGTCGATGTTGCCGATAGCCCCACCCATCTTTCGGATTAAGTCGGCAGCATGGGCGACGAAGATTTGCGAGTCGGCATTTCGCCAACGGTCGTCTGTCTCAGGGAAGTGCGATCCAATATCACCTTCGCCGATTGCGCCAAGCAACGCATCCGTAACCGCGTGAAGAACGACGTCGGCGTCGGAATGACCGGCAAGAGCGGCATCGGCCGCAATGTCTATACCGCACAACCGGACACAATTGCCGGCAACGAATCGATGGGTATCGAAGCCGGAGCCAACCCGGATATCGCCGAGACGCATAAGGAGCAGTCGTTCGGCCAGTTCCAAGTCGCTGGGAAGCGTTACCTTTAAGTTGGTTTCGTCGCCGTCAACGGTCATCACCTCGATGCCCGCTGCTGCGGCAACCGCCGCGTCGTCACCGTAGGAATCGTTTGCCGGCGCGCCTTTGCTCGCTCGGTAGATCGTATCGAAGCTAAATCCCTGCGGCGTCTGTGCACGCCACAAACCACGTCGTTCAATCGAGCCCTCGATGCGACGATTGGCCACCCGTTTGATCGAGTCCAGAATGGGTAGCGCGGGCACCACGGCTTCGTATTGCTCCAAACCGGCGAGTACGCGGTTTATTAGTGTCGTGTCGACCAATGGACGCGCTCCGTCGTGGATCAGCACGTGATCGGGAGGGTTCAGCGCGAGATGATCCAAACCGCGCAGCACGGATTCCTGGCGTGTACGGCCACCCTCGATCGGTTCTGCGACAATGTCGGACGCCGCATCTGTAAAGAGATACTTGTGGTCTGCATTTATCACGACGAACAGCGCGTCGATGCCTGGATGGGCCGCAAAAGTCGCAAGTGAACGCCGTAGAACTGGCTGTCCACTGAGCGAGAGGTATTGTTTTGGCACGTCTCCGCCAATTCGGTCACCCGTTCCTGCTGCGACGACAAGGGCTGCTATTGACATGTGCCAAACGTTAAAATCGAAATCCGAAACGCGGGTAGGAAGCCTTAACGGCGTGTTATACCTATAAAATTCGCTGCTGGTTCAAAGAACATTGCCATTTTGGGCTGAGTTGCCTAAAAATTCGGCAGATCGCCCAGACCCACAGAAATTAGACAGCCAGCAACGCCATGACCATCGAAATTGGTTCAGTCCGCATAGAGGATCCAGTTATTCTGGCGCCGATGTCGGGTGTCACCGATATGCCGTTCCGGCGCCTGGTTAAGCGGCTCGGCGCGGGGCTGGTCGTCTCCGAGATGATCGCAAGCGAGGCTATGATCCGCGAAACCCGGCAGTCCATGCGTCAGTCCCAGCACTCCGCCGAAGAGTTTCCAATGGCGGTCCAGTTGGCCGGTTGTGTACCGGAGGTGATGGCGGAAGCCGCCAAACTAAATGCTGATCGCGGCGCCACGATCATCGACATCAACATGGGGTGCCCTGCCAAGAAGGTCGTCAATGGATATGCCGGATCGGCGTTGATGAAAGAGGAGGGCCTGGCAGCGCGAATTATCTCCGCGACGGTAGCGGCCGTAGATCTCCCGGTTACCCTCAAAATGCGCACCGGGTGGGATGACGCCAATCGAAATGCCCCGCGCCTCGCTCGGATTGCCGAGGATGCCGGTATCAAAATGATCAGTGTTCATGGGCGGACGCGATGCCAATTCTACGAAGGCCATTCCGATTGGGCCTTCGTTCGCGAGGTCAAGAACGCGGTTCGGATTCCCGTGATCGTCAATGGCGACATCTTGACCCTCGAAGACGTGAAGCAGGCATTGTCCGAATCCGGCGCAGACGGGGTGATGATCGGACGTGGTTGCTACGGACGGCCATGGTTCCTGAACCAGGTTAGTCACTTTCTCCGCGATCAACGGGTGATGCCCGTCCCCGAGCTTGAAGAGCGTCGCGATCTCCTGCTCGAGCACTACGAGGCAATGCTTTCGTTCTACGGCACGGACGTGGGCGTAAAGAACGCGCGCAAGCATATCGGTTGGTATGTAAAAGGAATTGCCAATGCGACTACATTCCGTACAGCAGTTAATCGGTGCGTCGATGTCGCCGCTGTGAAACGGATGATCGGCGATTTTTTCGGTCGCGCAACGGACGCAATCGCTGCTTGACCGTGGCACCGAAAGTTCTCGCAGATGATTCGCTGGAAGCAACAGCGACCGCTGCGTTATTTGCGCTTGCGTCGCCCGTCGTTGTGGTCAATTTCGACCAGATCATTGGCTTTGTTAACGATGCAGCAGAAGATTTTTTTTCGAGCGCAGCAGATCAGCTCGTCGGCAAACCCCTATCGTCGGTAGCTGGTTTCGACAGTCCTCTGACGGCGGTTGTCGATCAGGTGCAGGCGCGCGGCGCGGTGGTGGTCGACCATGCAGCGGAACTCAGTGGAGTCCATTTTGGCGGCCGAGGTTTGCAGATACAGGGCGCGCCGATCGGAGACGATACTGGCGCTGTCGTAATACTTATTAACCGAGGCGGTATTGCCGAGCGCTTGGGTGCAAACGCCGATCGGCGCGGGATCGCAAGGTCAATCGGCGCGATGTCGGCCATGCTGGCCCATGAGATAAAAAATCCGTTGGTGGGAATTCGCGGCGCGGCTCAACTGCTGGAGCCAGGTCTGAGTCGCGAGGACCAGCAACTCACTCGGTTAATCCGCGACGAATGCGATCGGGTTTGCAATTTGGTAGATCGAATGGACGCGATTGCCAGCCCGACGCTATCGCGCGGCGCACTCAATATTCATGCGGTATTGGATCACGTCCTGCAGTTGGCGAAAGCAGGATTTGCTGGCGGGATTGCTTTTACCACCGATTATGACCCATCGCTCCCCCCGGCATTCGGCGACCGCGAGCAGTTGGTTCAGGTCTTTCTCAATCTCATCAAGAATGCAGTCTCCGCCATTTCAAGCGAGGGGGGACGGGTGACGATCAAAACGGAATATCGGCACGACATTCGGCTGGGTGGCAGAGACCGGGTCCACCTACCGCTTCAGGTGAAGGTTTGCGACAACGGTAGCGGGATCCCGAAGGAGATTAGTCCCTACGTCTTTGATCCATTCGTGACGACGAGAGCCGGTGGCACCGGCCTTGGTCTGGCGTTGGTCGCGAAGGTCGTGACCGAACACGGCGGCACAGTTGATTTTGACAGTGGGGAAGCGGGCACCGAATTTTGTGTACGTCTTCCGATCGTAGAACAGAGACGCGGCATCCAGATGGGTAAGCCAAATGGTTGAACAATGAGTGGCGAGACCATTCTCGTTGCTGATGATGACGGAAGCATCCTCACCGTCATTGATCGTGCATTGACGGGTAGTGGGTTCGATGTTCGAACCACGCCGTCAGCCGAAATCTTGTGGGGCTGGATCGCTGAAGGGGAGGGGGACGTTGTCGTGACCGATGTCATCATACCGGACGGCGATGGCCTCGAACTTCTGGCACAAATTCGTGAGGTACGCCCCGATCTGCCGGTCGTCGTGATGAGTGCTCGCTCAACCCTACTGACTGCCGTCATTGCGGCCGAAAGAGGTGCATATGAATACCTTACAAAGCCTTTTAATATAAACGAGTTAGTGAGGGTGATTAAGCTTTCACTTGAGGACAAAAGCCGACCCCGGGAACCATTGTTGCAGCCACTGGGGGGCGAGGACGAGACCCCGATAGTTGGCCGATCTGCGGCCATGCAAGAGGTGTTCAGAACTATGGCGTGCGTGGTTGGAACCGACCTTGCCGTGTTGATCACCGGCGAGTCCGGAACCGGCAAGGAGCTTGTGGCTCGCGCACTTCATGACTATGGACAACGCCGCGATCAACCGTTTGTCGCAGTCAACATGGCCGCTATCCCGCGTGAACTCGTCGAAGCCGAATTATTCGGTCACGAGCGCGGCGCGTTCACAGGGGCGTACAAGAGTACGTCGGGACGATTTGCCCAGGCAAATCGTGGAACGTTGTTCCTCGACGAGATAGGCGAGATGCCCCTAGACACCCAAACTCGGCTATTGCGGGTTCTTCAGCAGGCCGAATTTACCCCGATTGGCGGTCGCAACCCTATAGCCGTGGACGCGCGCATAGTTGCAGCCTCAAATCAGGACATTGCTGCGCTGGTTCAGCAAACGCGCTTTCGCGAGGACCTTTACTACCGCTTGAACGTCGTTCCTCTGAGGATCCCGCCGCTGCGAGAGAGGCGCGAGGATATTCCAGATTTGGTACGCCATTTCCTTATCAAAGCGGTGCACGATGGATTGCCGGCCAAAGCCTTTGACAAGGATGCAATCGAGCGTCTCAAGGGGCACGATTGGTACGGCAATGTTCGCGAACTGGAGAACTTAATCCGTCGTATGATCGCATTGCATAGCGAGGATCTCATCGGCCGCGATGCAGTGAGTGCCGCGCTGGACGCTCTTGTGCATGTAGGCGGCAGCCCAACGGCTAGCGAAGAAAGTCTGGGCGCGGCTGTCGAACGACACCTCAGCAAGTACTTCGCCGCCCATGGCGAGAGGCTTCCAGCGAGCGGACTTTACAATCGGGTCCTGCGGGAAATTGAACGCCCGATGATCGAAATGAGTTTGGCTGCGACACGTGGTAATCAGGTGCAGGCAGCCCGACTTTTGGGCCTGAATCGCAACACCTTGCGCAAAAAGATCAATGATCTGGAAATCCTCACTGGTCAAAGGCGCGTGCGGCGTACCACCGAGTGATGCAAATCGGCAACACCTGTGTTAGGATGAAGCGGATACGTGGTGTTGCCGGCT
>CAUZWH010000012.1:0-17990 GCA_963583675.1 Alphaproteobacteria bacterium | reverse complement strand
CTCCAATTATACCGGCGCGGAACTTATTCTTTTTGGGTCGCGCATAGGCGAGGGCGATGTCGTTGCCGTCGTACGCGGGCCCACACAAAGCGATGTCGTTCGGCGCAAGACGAGATTCGTTGGCATCTGGGTAAATACCGAGGTGCTCATTTTTGACGAAGTGCCGGGATTCTACGCCGTCGCAGCGAGCCGACCGCTTCCAGAGATCGCCAAACAAGCGCTGTGGTCACAGCTTCAGATCGGGGCGGAGTATCTCAAGCTCGATCCTCGAGAGGACGTGACCGATGTAAAAGTCTACCCGTATCGGGAGGCATTGATAAACAACAAGGAAAAAGGCGGCCTTTACCTACGCCAGGTCGGCAAGATCAATTTCATCGGCAACACGCTATTTCGCACGAGCGTCGAACTGCCCGCATATGCGCCGGTCGGCGGCTATTTCGTCATGTTCTATCTGATCGAAGGTGGCGAGGTGGTGGAAACACGCAATACATTCTTCTTTATCAATAAGACCGGTCTCGAACGGGCGGTTTTCGATTTTGCTATTAACGAGCCTGCGGCCTATGGGCTGCTTGCAGTTGCCATCGCCGTTTTTGCTGGTTGGTTGGCCGGAGTGATGTTTCGCCGCGCGTGAGCGATATTTCCTGAGCGTTCCAGGACAGCGTCGCCGCGCCGGCAGCAGCGCCTACGAACCCTTGCAGATCTTGAAGTACAAGACGCCATCGCTTGTCCGACGTTCGAGCAGCTGGTGACCGGCAGCCTCGCAAAACGCGGTGAAATCGCGCGTCGCCGCCTGATCGGTCGCTTCGATTTCGAGGATTTTTCCAGGACCCATCGATTTGAGAAGTTTTCGTGCCTTAAGTACCGGCAACGGACAGGCTAGGCCCTTGGCATCTAATGCTATGGTTTCGTTAGGCATCGTTTGTGTACGTCCGTTTCTATCCGACGTCGCTGATTGAACAGGTCGCTCGTGCACGACAAAGTGATTCCTGCCGCACGGACACAACCCTATGTTGTCGTACGGACATCTCACATAATCCAATGACTAGATGATACTCAGACGGCAGTCGAATATGGGTGCAACCGAAATAACTTATGGTGCGGCCGCGATCGCGGGGATTATCAGTTTTCTTTCACCCTGTGTTCTCCCGATCGTTCCAGCGTACCTGTCGTTTGTCGCCGGCACATCTTTCAATGAGCTGACCGGGGAAGATGAAACCGATGCAGACGCCGCAGTGGGGCGCCGGGTCGTTATGTCCGCACTCGCGTTCGTGCTCGGCTTCTCGACCGTTTTCGTAACATTGGGTGCTACGGCATCCGCCGTGAACGCACTGATCGTCGAGAATGTCGATGTAATCAGCAAAGTTGCCGGCGCTGTCATTGTTGTTTTTGGACTTCACTATGCTGGTCTACTCCGGATTCCGTATCTACATCGCGAGGCGCGATTTCATCCAGACAAGGTGCCGGCCGGACTCCTCGGTGCCTTTCTTGTTGGACTCGCGTTTGGGTTCGGTTGGACGCCGTGTATTGGTCCCATCCTGGCAACCATCCTGGCGGTTGCCGCGAGCAACGATTCGCTTGGTTATGGCGTAACGCTCTTGGGAACCTATGCGCTGGGGCTCGGCATTCCATTTATCATAGCCGCGTTCGCCGTAAAGCCGTTTATGAGGTTCCTCAAGCGGTTCCATCGCCACATCCGTAAAGTCGAAATCGCGACCGGTGGTTTGCTTGTCGTAACCGGTGTCGCCATATTTACCGGCGATTTGTCTCGTTTCGCATTCCTGCTCTTAGAAATGTTCCCCGGTTTGGCGGAACTGGGTTAAGGGCTGGTTCGGTTGGCGCCTCAGCGAAACCTTGCCCCTTATTGCGGGTGAGATAGGCTCTCCTGCGAACGAACTAGGCGTGCGCGATGGAACCACCGACAAGCCGAACCCTGCCGCAGTTGCTCGATGAACTATCGGTGCGTTTTCCCGACGGCGCCGCGGTCGTTGGCCGCGGGCAGGAATTGTCATATCGCGATCTTCGGGCGCAATCGCGAGCTTTCGCGAATGGCCTCACCGAACTTGGGGTCGGCCACGGTGATCATGTCGCGCTCCTGATGCAAAATCGGCCCGAATGGTTGGTTGCTTTTTTTGGCATCGCCTCAATCGGCGCAGTAGCAGTCGCGATCAATACCTGGGCCACCGCCCACGAGCTCGAATATATGCTCTCTCACTCCCAAGCGCGCGCGCTGGTCACGGTCGATCGCTTTATCAATAACGACTATCTGGCGATACTGGTGGCGCTCGAACCGCACGCGGAGCGGTTACCCAAACTCGAACACATAATCTGTTTAGCCGATGTAGACGGAGTCCCGGACGGAGTGATGTCATTCGGTGAGTTGCTCGTATACCAAGACGGCCCGGAAGAAGCGTTCGAAATTGGGGCCGATCCCAACGACGTCGCCGCCATGCTCTATACATCAGGGTCGACGTCGACCCCCAAGGGAGTTCCGATTCAACACTTTGGGCTGATCGAGAACGCGTGGAATATCGGCGAACGTCTCGGTATCGTTGTTGGGGATCGCGTATGGCTCCCCTCGCCACTGTTTTGGGGATTCGGCTGCGAAAACGCCCTGTTTGTGTCGTTCACACATGGCGCCTGTCTGGTCGTCCAGGACGTTTTTGATGCTGGCGAGGCGCTGCGCCTTCTCGAAGAAGAGCGCTGCACAGCGGTGTATGTCACCGCCAACATGGTTCACGCCGTGCTCGAGCATCCCGATTTCGAGAAGCGCAACCTCACTGCGCTTCGCACCGGCGCAACATTGGGTTCGCCGGCGCAGATCGAACAAGCCGCACGCCTCGCTCCGAATATTTGCCATGTCTACGGTCTCACCGAGACCTATGCCAACGCGATCACTACCGCGACCACGGACCCGCTGGAGATTCGGCAGCACAGTATCGGCTTTCCGTTGCCGGGCATGGATGTTGTCATCGCTGATTCCGAAACACACGATCCGGTCGCGGATGGTGAGATCGGCGAGATTAAGATCAAAGGGTATGTCACGCCGGGCTATTACAACGATCCCGAAAAGAATGCTGCTGCATTTGATGATGATGGCTATTTGCTAACCGGCGATCTCGCTCTCTTCGGCCCTGATGGTCGCGTCTATTTTCGTGGGCGGCTAAAGGAAATGGTGAAAACCGGCGGCATCAATGTGTCGCCTATTGAGGTCGAAGATGTCCTGCGGAGCCATCCCGATGTTCAAGAGGCGTTTGTGACTGGGATCGCCGATCCCACCCATGACGAGATCGTTGCAGCTGTGGTCGTCGCCAAACACGAACGCGTATCCGCAGATCAGCTAACCGATTTCTGTCGCCAAACGTTGGCTTCCTACAAAGTACCAAGGGCTTTCCGTTTCGTTAGCGCAGACGAGTTACCGGTTACCGCCACCGGCAAACTCCAAAAGAACAGATTGCCCGAGTTCTTCGCGCCGACAAATGCGAGCGCATGAGGAAGAATCGATGCTGCCACGATGACCGACATTGAACTTGTCGTCCACACCAACGATGTGTTGGGCGAAGTACCGATTTGGTGCCCGCGAGAGCAGGCGCTCTACTGGATGGATGGTTTCAAACCGGCACTGCATCGACTGGATGGCGCGACTGGCGCGGTGCGCAGCTGGACCCCGCCTGAGAAATTAGGCTCGTTTGCGCTTCGGGAACAGGGCGGCTTTGTCATCGCGGCGCGGAAGCAATTTGCGCTGTTTAGCACCGACGATGGAGGCTATCAGCCGATCGGCAATCCCGAACCCGACGGTCCCGACAACTTCCTCAACGATGGGCGCTGCGACCGGCAGGGACGTTTTTGGGCGGGCAGTTTAAGTCGAATGATCGACGCGCCGACCGGCCGCCTCCATCGTCTCGATGCCGATCACTCGATCCACACCATGGATCAGGATATTTGGGTTTCGAACGGCGTCGCATTCAGCGCCGACGGACGTACGATGTATTTCTCCGACAGCCACATAAAACAAATCTATTGCTACGAACTTGATCGTGCGACCGGCGGTCTATCAAACAAGCGCGTCTTTGCTGATGCGAGCGAACGCGTCGGTATTCCCGATGGTGCGACGGTGGATGCGGAGGGAATGTTGTGGCATGCCGAGTTCGATTTCCAAATGACGAGAGATTCGAGCTACGTCGTGCGGCGTGATCCCAACGGTCGCATCGAACGAGCAATCGAAGTTCCGGTGAGCCGACCGACGAGCTGCATGTTTGGCGGTGAAAATCTCGATATCCTCTATGTAACGACCGCATCGTTTCGGATGACCGAGGCACAAAGAGCAGCCCAGCCTTACGCCGGAGGCGTCCTCGCTCTCGATGTTGGTGTTAAGGGGTTGCCGGAGCCCCGTTTCGCGGGATAACGCCTGGCGCCGCATGCGCCTTTCTATCTCGCGCTTCCGGTCATCAGCGGTTGGTCGAGTAGAACCAATTTGTTTTATTCTGCAGCGGCTTGAGGTGGGGGAATGGGCCCGAGGAATTGTTCGATATCGACATCGTCGATCTGCTCTGGTGTGAGAAACATTTCGGCGTATTTCATGTAAACACCGGACGTAAGAAACAGATCGAACAGTTCGGGATCGACGTGATGGGTTTTCTTCATGTTTCCCATGATGCCGAGGGTTTCGCTAAGCGTCTTCGCTTTCTTGTAAGGTCGATCAGCCGCGGTTAGCGCTTCATAGATATCGGCAATCGCCATCGCGCGCGCTGGTAGCGACATTTGATCTCCGGTTAAGCCTTTGGGATAGCCAGTGCCGTCCATCTTTTCATGATGGCCACCCGCTATTTCAGGTACACGCTCCAGGTTTTTTGGAAACGGTAGCTGCTCAAGCATCTTGATGGTTACGGCCATATGGTTATTGATGATGTCGCGTTCCTCCATGGTCAGGGTGCCGCGACGGATGCTGAGATTGTAGATTTCCTCCTTGGACAAGAGGCTGTGTTCCTCGTCAACGCCATTGTGCCAATGGCGTTTCCCGATCTGTTCGATCCGCGCGATATCCTCATCGGCCATCATTTCGCCACCAATATTGGCGGTTTCGACGAACGCGCACTCCGCCTCTAACTCGGCCAATTCCGCTTCCAGCTTTTCTCGCAATACCGATTTGTCGGCGCCGTCCCCAACAACCGCCTCGGGTAAGAAATACGTGCGTCGCGCTTCAGAACCTCGAATCGCGTACGCACTGTTTCGATACGGTCGTAGATAGTTTCGAGCTTCGTGGATTTATCCATCACGTGCTCGGGCGTCGTCACCTTGCCGCAATCGTGCATCCATCCCGCGATATGGACTTCGTAGCGTTGCTCATCATTCAGGTCGAAATCGAGGAAATTTGAATCCTTGGATCGGCGTGCGGCGTCGACGAGAAATTCTGTGAGAACCGGAACCCGCTGGCAGTGCCCGCCTGTGTAAGGGGATTTCTCATCAATTGCCTCGGCCATGAGCTTGATGAACGATTCCAGCAGTTCGCGCTGTGCCTGGAACAGCATTTGATTGTCGAGCGCGACCGCTGCCTGCGAGGCAAGTGCCTGGACCATGGGCTGAATGTCGTCACTAAACGGGATCGTTTCATCAGTCTTGGGGTCGCTTGCATTGATGAGTTGCAAAACGGCTATGACGTGGTTTTCGCGGTTGATCAACGGAATCGTCAGAAACGATTTCGAGCGATAGCCGGTATTGTCATCGAACGCTTTGGTTCCGGTGAAGTCGAAGCGATCGATATCATAGGCATCGATAATATTTACGATCTCATCGTGGACGGCGCAGTAAGTCGCGACGTTGTTCTCGTTGGGTGTGCCGGTATCCTTGTCATAGAGCCACAACGGCGGAAACGGAATGATCTGACCGGTAGTGCCACCGAGCGTTATGTTGAGCGAATCGTTCCTCATGATCGCGAACGCGAGCCGGTTCTCGTCTTCGCGTAGATAGAGGGTGCCCCCGTCAGCGTCCGTGATTGCCTGCGCTTCGATGAGAATGCGTTCCATCAGGCGATTGTGATCGCGCTCAGCCGACAGCGCGATGCCGAGTTCGATGAGACTCTGCAAATTGCTGGCGTCGCTCATCGATCTGGCGCCGTCTTTCGAAACGGCCGTCATTCTATGGTGCGGGTCCCCACCTCGTTTGTCGCCTTTAAGTCCACTGTTAATTAGACCGCTCAAGTCTTTGTTTATTTCTAATAATTTACCAGCAGGCGACAACTTCGCCTAGACGGGCAATCCCTTACGCATATTGCGCCAGTCTACTAGCCACGCTATGTCAGAGCGTAGGCTTCGTTTGGCTCAAACAGTAGCCGGGCTTTAGCGCGAATAAGGGGGAGACCAATGGGTGCACCAAAGAAAGAAATTCGACTCGCTCAAGATTTGAGCGAACCGATCAGCCACTACACCGACGCCGTTTTGTGCGGGGATTATTTGTTCATGTCGGGGGCGGGGCCTTTCGATGTTAACCTCAATCTGGTCGGGCTGGGCGATGTCGAGGTGCAGGCGACAAAAACTCTCGAGAACATCAATCTGATGCTCGAAGCGGCGGACATGTCGTTCGACGACGTCGCCTACTGGTTGATCTTGCTCGACAATGTTCGAGACCAAGCCAAGGTTGATGCGGTCTTCCGTAAACTGACCGGCAAATCCAAACCCGCCGTTACCTATGTAGGTGCCCAGGCGCTTGCGCTGCCCGGCATGCTAATCGAGGTCGAAGGTGTGGCATACAAACCGCGTGACGGCGGTCCGCCGCGCCAGGAAGTCATGGCTGACGGTTGCGCCGACCTCGGCCTCCACTACAGCCATGCCGTGAAAGCTGGAGATCTCGCTTGGTTTTCGGGCGTAAACGCGAGCCCGATCGATGAGGCGGGGCGCGTTAAGAACGTTGGTGACCCGATTCTCCAGGGTATGAATACGTATTCGAATCTACAGCGGATGTGCGAAGCGGCAGGGATGGGTGTGCCCGATATCGCCAAGGTGACCGTCTATATCGAGAACGTACGCGATAACCAAAGCATCCGCCCGGCCCGCGCCAGGTACCATGCCCATGGCCGGCCGACGAGCGCCATGATCGGTATCAAGGAGCTATGCATATCGGGCCAGCACCACTTGATCGAACCGGTCGGTTACAAAGCGACGGGGAACAACCCGCCACGCAAGGAGTGGGTCGTCCCGAACTATCGCAAACCGATTAGCCACTACACCGACGCCGTGCAGTGCGGCGACATTCTCTTCGTATCCGGTGCCGGCGGTCTGGAAGCCAACCTCAAACCCGTGAGTGATCGGGATGTGGTAAAGCAAGCCGAGAAGACCTTCGAGCATATCGGCGCCATGCTCGACGCGTCGAGCTACGGTTTTGAGGACATCGTTAAGGTTTCTGTCTTCCACACGCATGTGATCGAACGGGTTCTCATCAACCCGGTGAGACAAAGAATCTTTGGCAATTCGCTACCGGCCAGCACGCTCTTCAATGTCCGCGGTCTGGCGATCGAGGCGCTGCGTCTCGAGATCCAATCAATCGCCTACAAGCCGGGCATGGGCGAGGCCAACCGGAACAAAACGCCGGAAGGTTCGTACGAATAATCGAATAAAGCGACGGGAGGAAGATATGGCAGCACCGCGAAAAGAGATCCGCCTCGACGATATGATGGAGCCAATCAGCCACTACACCGATGCGGTGCTGTGTGGTGATTTTCTCTACATGTCGGGAGCTGGCCCGTTCGACAAGGACGGCAACGTGATCGGCGTAGGAGATGTGGTCAAGCAGTGTGAAGTGACCTGCGCCAACATCGATCGCATGCTTTCTGCGGCCGATATGTCGCCCAAGGATATCGTCTACTTCAAAGTGCTCATGGAGGAAGTTTACGACGGACCGAAGATCAACCCGGTCCGGATCGATTTCCACGGTGACTCCTATCCTGGCAGCACCCGGGTCGGCGTCGGCCATCTTGCTCTTCCGGGTATGTTGCTCGAAATCGAGTGCGTCGCCTATAAACCAAAAAACGGCGGGCCACCGAAACAGGAAATCCGCTGCGAAAACCTCTTCGAACCCCCTAGCCACTATATCGATCTGGTGAAATGCGGCGATTACGCGTTCATTTCCGGGACCGGGCCGGTCGGCGCGGACGGCACCTCGGTCCTGTTTGGTGATCCGGAGAAGCAGGCCTTCAAAACTCATGAAAACATGCAAATAATGCTCGACGCTGCAGGCATGGGTTTTGAAGACGTTTGCAAGGTCGTTTGTTATATGGAGAACGTCTGGGATCGGCCAAAGATCAACGTGGCCCGCAAGCATTTCTTCGGTGATAGCCGGCCTTGCAGCACCCTATTCGGCATCAGGCGGCTCGCGATTCCAGGGATGAACCATGAAATCGAAGCGATCGCCTATAAGCCGAGCAACGGCGCCCCGCCAAGAAAAGAAATTCGCGTTCCCGGCATGCACGAACCGATCAGTCACTACACCGATGCCGTACAAGCGGGCGATTTTCTCTTCGTCTCGGGCCAGGGCCCTTTCAATGACGACTTTAAACTTCCCGGCGATTCGATGACTGCCCAGGCCACCCAGATGCATGAGAACATCCAGCGCATCATGGCGGAGGCAGGCTTTGGTTTCGAAGATGTCGCCAAGGTGACGGCCTATATGGACAATTGCGACGAACGCCAGGAATTGGACGCGGTTCGCAAGAAATTTTTCGGTCCCCACAAGCCGGCCAGCACGTTGTTTGGTGCGAATCGCCTTGCTTTGCACGGCATGAAGGTTGAGGTCGATTCGATCTGCTACAAGGCCGGCGCCGGTAGCACCTAAACCATCGTCGTCCTGAGCCACGGATCGCGCTCCGCGCAGGCCGGGCAATTGGGCTGGAAATTCGGGAGAACCAGATGATTAAGTTCGGCGTTGGACAATCCGTGACTCGGGTTGAGGATCAGCGGTTGTTAACCGGGACGGGTCGCTACGCTGATGATGTCAATCTAGATGGGCAGGCATACGCCTACTTCATCCGGTCGCCGCATGCCCACGCTCTCATAAAGAATATCGACTCTGAGACTGCTCGGCGCGCGCCCGGCGTTTTGGCGGTTTACACGATTGAGGATGTCGATGCCGACGATCTAGATCAGATCCGAACTCTGGTTCCGGTCGCAAACCGCGACGGGAGCGACATGGTGCAGCCCGACTATCCCTTACTCGCGAGGGGCCGGGTGAAGCACGTCGGCAACATGGTTGCCTTGGTTATTGCGGAGACCGAGGTGGCGGCCCGAGACGCCGCCGCCGAAGTCATGATTGACTACGAATCCCTTCCAGCGGCGATTGATACGGTCGGCGCCGCCCAAGCGGGGGCGCCCCTGGTTTGGGACGAGGCTCCAGGAAACATCTGTTTCGACGCTGCTAAAGGCGACGAGAAAGCCACCACCAAAGCGTTTGCAGAAGCGGCTCACACTGTTGTGGTTGAACTCGTCAACAATCGGCTGATCTCAAATTCCATGGAAGGTCGCGTGGTCCTGGCCGAATATGACCCGGCGCGGGATCACTACACGGTCACGGTCACCACACAGGGCGCCCACAACATACGTGCCCGACTTGAGCAAGTCCTGAAACATCCGGCGGACAAGATCACCGTTCTAACCCACGACGTTGGCGGTGGCTTCGGCACCAAGATATTTATCTATCCCGAATACGCATTATCCGCCTGGGCCTCCAAAATACTGGGCCGGCCGATTAAGTGGACCAGCGATCGGAGCCATGCATTCCTCACCGACGTGCATGGGCGCGATAACGTGACGCGGGGTGAACTGGCGCTCGATGCGGATGGGAAAATTCTCGGATTGCGGGTATCGACCTATGCCAATCTTGGTGCCTATCTCTCCAACTTTGCCTCGTTGATTCCAGCACCGAGCGGAATGTTTACCGGGGTCTACGATATTCCGACCGCATATGTGAACATAAAGGCGGTATTCACGCACACGGTTCCGGTCGATGCCTATCGCGGGGCGGGTCGTCCCGAAGCTTCTTATCTGGTTGAACGCCTGGCCGATGCTGGCGCTCGCCAGCTTGGCCTTACGCCGTCCGAGTTCCGCCGCCGCAACTTCATTGCCCCGGAGGCCATGCCATATACGAACGCGCTCGATCTAGCTTTCGATAGCGGTGAGTTTGCGCGAAATATGGATCAAGCCACCGAAACCGCTGATTGGGAGGGATTTCCAAAGCGTCGCGATCAATCGAAATCGCGCGGCAAATTGCGCGGGATTGGCATGTCCTACTACATCGAAATCTGTGCATTCCCCGGGAGTGAGGCAGCGCGCATGGATGTGAGCGGGGACGGTGTCGAGATCTGGGTCGGGACTCAGTCCAACGGGCAGGGGCACGAAACGTCATTTGCCCAAATCGCCGCCGAGCACCTCGGTGTCCCGTTCGAAACCATCCGCGTGCGCTATGGCGACACTCGCGAGATCCCAACCGGCGGCGGGACGGGCGGCTCACGTTCGATGACGTTGGGCGGTCATGCCGTTGCCGACGCCGCTGAAAAAGCGATAGCCAAAGCGCGTCCGCTGGCGGAAGATCTCTTGGAAGCAGCCGCTAGCGATATCGAATTCACCGAAGGTCATTTCGTGATCGTTGGCACCGACCGCAAGGTGAGTTTGCTCGAGGTTGGTGCCGAAGCCGCCAAACGCGGTGATGCGATTGCCGTTGATGGCAAACGCGAGCAACCTGCAGCGACTTTCCCCAATGGTTGCCACATCTGCGAAGTAGAGATTGATCGCGAAACCGGCGTGCTGGAGATCGTGCGCTATGTGGTGGTGGACGACTACGGCAAGGTCATCAACCCGTTGCTTCTTGCCGGGCAAGTTCACGGCGGGATCGCCCAGGGCGTTGGCCAGGCCCTGGTTGAGCACGCTATCTACGATAATGATTCCGGCCAACTCTTGACCGGCTCATTCATGGACTACGCGATGCCGCGCGCCACGCTACTGCCGTTTTTTGAGTTCAGTTCAAACGAGATCCTCTGTCGGACCAACCCGATGGGGATGAAGGGTGCCGGCGAAGCAGGCACGATCGGCGCACCGTCAGCGGTGATTAGTGCCGTCATCGACGCGCTTGCCGAGTTCGGTGTTCGCAGCATCGATATGCCTGTTACTGCCGAAAAAGTTTGGCAGATCGTAAACCGGGCCGCGGCCGCCTGATTTGGGTTGATTCCTGCCAGCGGTTGATTCGTTGTGCGGGTTGACTACGATCGACGCAGCCGAGGCGAAAAGCCGGACTTGTTAGGATTCAGGGAGAATCATCGGTGAGCGAAACGCAACCGACGCGTCAACCGAATGCTGATCGGCCGCCGCACCCAAACGCTGTCGTGAACCGCGTCGGACCCGGCTCGCCGGCCGGAGAGTATTTTCGGTGCTTCTGGCTGCCGGTTGCCTTGACCGACCAGCCCTGCGATCTCGATCCAAAACGGATCGGTCGGGAGCCCAGCTATCGCATCACCCCGACCCACAGCAGCCCGTGGGCGATCAGCAACCGGCTCCGCCAACTCGGCTATCCCAAAAGCCTGTACGGCGATAAAACATTCATACGTGAAATCCGTATCCTTATGGCCGAGGCCAATATCGCAGGGCGACGTGCAGTGTTCGACGAACCTGACGAATTGGGTAAGCTGGTTGATGCCGCACAAGGTCGGATCAGTGGCCGTGACCGCGTCGCGGCTGATTAGAACGCTGAGCCCATATCGAGTATGGATTAGGAGAAGATGGCGATGACGACGCCTCAAACGCCGACCGAGGTCGCCGAAGCTTATACGCGCGCCGTCCGGTCTGGGGATCTGACCGCGCTACGCTCGTTGTTTGCCGACGATGCCGAGATGGTATGTCGGCCCCGCGATGATTGGTTGCCGACCGGACGTATGACCGGTGGCGACAATATCGTCGAATTCTACGGCAAACTCCTCGATGCCTGGGGTGGCGCCGATCCGCACCCCGGCGAAATGATGGTAGTCGGGAACCGGGTTGCCGTGGAAATTCAGGCACACCACGCTGATTTTATCGACGAGGTCGCAGACTTTTTCACCATCGAAAACGGGAAGATCACCCGCATCGCCGTTTACTCGGGACCGCAGCGACCGAAATAGACGTGGGTCACATCGAGGCGGTCATGCCGCCGTCGACGACCAACACGTGGCCGTTGACATACGAACTTGCCGACGAGGCCAGATAAACCACGGCGCCACTGAGCTCTTCGGGCTGGCCCCATCGGCGCATCGGCGTTCGTCCCTTTAACCAACCGTCAAACTCCGGGTCGGCCGCGAGGTGTTCGGTCATCTCGGTAGCGAAGTAACCGGGTGCGATCGCGTTGGCGGTAACGCCACGTTCGCCGAATTCGACCGCCAACGTTTTCGTCAATCCTGCGAGCGCGTGTTTGGAGGCGACGTAGGGGCCAATGAGTGGGCGCGCGATGAACGATGCGATCGAGGCAATACCGATTATCCGGCCGTATCCAGCTTTAAGCATTGGTTTGGCTGCCTCACGAGCCAGGTAGAAGCAGGAATTGAGATTGACGTCGAGCACATAGCGCCAGTCTTCGGTCGAGTATTCTTCGAGCGGCGCTCGCCGGGCGAGCCCGGCGTTGTTGACCAGGATATCGAGCCGGCCGTGCATTTTGGCAATGTCAGCGACGGCATCAATCGCGGCGGCTTCGTCGGTCACATCGAAGGGGCAGGTCGAAACCGACAGTCCAGCATCCGAAAAGCGCTTCTCGTTGCTTGCGAGTGCGGCTTCATCGCGGCCGTTTAGCACCACGTGGGCACCCGCTTGCGCCAGGGCTTCCGCCAAACTTTGTCCCAGGCCACGTGACGAACCCGTCACCAGAGCCACGCGTCCATCGAGCGAAAAGAGGTCTGATGTCATGCGCGAGGGCCTTTATGTTGAACTGAAAATGTGCCGATCTAGGGGCCGAATTACGGGTGGAGAATACCGCATGCGGCGTTGCGGTAGGGGTCGAAAAAGCGCTTGCATGGGTCGGCCGTCGCGCTATTGTGCGGCCGCGGTTGTGACCCTCGGTAACAGGTAAGTTTCTTGAGCAACCCGGACACGCCCGGTCCTAACAAAGCCGGTCCCACCGCTCCTAATTCTGATGCATCGCAGGCGGCGAAAACTTTGGGCAAATCTGATTTGCATGCGCGTTCGCTCGACAAAGACCTAAAAAAAATTGGCCGCCTCGAGGCAGCGACGCTCGAAGCCGGCCGCGGTATTGCGGGCCTGGGTCTCGGCCTGTTGTTTCTTATTGCGGTGTTGATATTTACCGCGTTGCAATCGGGTTCGGCTGATCGATCCTTGTTCCTGATTATTGCCGGTGTTTTGGGCGGCTACATGGCGCTCAACATTGGCGCCAACGATGTTGCCAACAATGTTGGACCCGCGGTCGGCTCACGCGCTCTGACGCTGGTTGGTGCATTGGCCATCGCAGCCGTGTTTGAGGCCGCGGGCGCAATTATCGCAGGCGGTGATGTCATCGCCACGATCTCCAAAGGGATCATTGATCCCTCAGGGATTGCCGACGCGGATACCTTCATGTGGGCGATGGCCGCGGCGCTTCTTGCGGCGGCGTTGTGGCTCAACTTGGCGACCTATGTCGGTGCGCCGGTTTCGACGACGCACGCGATCGTCGGTGGCGTCCTTGGTGCCGGCGTCGCGGCGATTGGAGTTGAGGCCGTCAACTGGCCAACGATGAGCAAGATCGCCGCCAGTTGGGTTATTTCGCAGTTTCTTGGCGGCCTTGTCGCGGCCGCTTTCTTCGCATTCGTCAAAGCCAATATTCTCGATCGAGACGATAGGATCGCCGCCGCCCGGAGGTGGATTCCCATACTGGTCAGCGTGATGGCGACCGCATTCTCCGTTTATTTGGTGATGAAGGGGTTGAAACGGGTTTGGAAGCCCGACCCCGTGACATTGGTGGCGATCGGCGGGATTGCGTTCGCTGCCACCTACGTTCTGGTACGGCCGATGGTAATCCGGGCCTCGAAGAACCTGGAGAATCGGCGCAAAGCGGTCAGTGGTTTGTTTACCGTGCCGCTGGTGTGCTCGGCTGCCTTGTTGTCGTTTGCCCATGGGTCAAACGATGTAGCCAATGCCGTCGGCCCGTTGGCAGCTATCGTCGGTGTTGCATCATCGGGTGAGATCGCTGCCAAGGTAGAGATTCCGCTTTGGGTAATGGTGATCGGGGCGGCTGGGATTTCGCTGGGACTTATCCTCTTTGGTCCAAAATTAATTCGTACGGTGGGCGAGAAGATCACCCGGCTCGACCGTGCGCGAGCCTTCTGCGTCGCGCTATCGGCGGCGCTCACCGTCATAGCCGCGTCAGCACTGGGTTTGCCGGTCAGCTCCACGCATATTGCCGTCGGCGCGGTATTCGGCGTCGGATTTTACCGCGAGATTTCCGCCAATCGGCGCGGTTCAACAGACCGCGCACCGTTGTCTTCGGGAGCCGAGAGGGAATTGTCGCAGGCCAAGCTTGAACGCAAGCTTAAAAAACGCCGACGCCGGCAACTCGTGCGCCGATCTCATCTTCTGACGATCGTTGGCGCTTGGCTGATTACAGTTCCGTGCGCGGCATTTCTCGCAGGCGCCCTATTTGCAGGGATCTCTGCAATCGCTCAACCCTAGGGTCGGATCGAGACCCGCTTACGCCTCCGCCTCGATTGGATTGCGCAGAATCCCGATCTTCGAGATATCGACTTCGACAACGTCGCCGGGTTTCATCCACAATTGTGGGGTCCGCGCCAGGCCAACGCCCGATGGGGTTCCTGTCGGAATGACATCGCCGGGCATTAGGTCGGTGAATGTTGAGCAGTAGCTGATGATTTCGCGCACGGGGTAAGTCATGTCGTCGGTGTTGGTGTGCTGAACAACTTCGCCGTTTAATCGAGTTTCGAGCACCAAGTCCTGTGGGTCCGGGATTTCGTCCGCGGTTGTCATCCACGGACCGCACGCCCCGGAATTGGGAAAGTTTTTACCGGGTGTGAACTGGATGGTGTGGCGCTGCCAATCGCGGATGCTGCCGTCGTTGAAGCACGTATAACCGGCAACAATACTGAGCGCGTCGTCTTCGCTCAGGTAACGGCCATGCTTGCCGATGACGATCGCAAGTTCGCCCTCATAGTCGTATTGATCCGATACCTTTGTGCGGATCATGGGTTGGTTGTGGCCAACCTGGGAGGTTGGGAATCGGACGAAAATGGTGGGAAATTCCGTTTTGTCTCGACCCGCTTCGATGCGGTGAGCTTCGTAATTAAGCCCGACGCACAGGATTTTCGTCGGATCGGTTATCACCGGGAGGAATTGCACGTCCTCGACCTTGGCATCAGCAGCTTGTCCATCAGCAGCCGCACGAATTTCCTCTAGAGCGTCTGCTTCAAGGACGGCCCGTAGACTTGCATACTTGCTGCCGAGCCCCTTGCTAACCGTGATCAGGCCGCCATCCGTGACGACGCCATAGGCTGGACGACCGCCCAGTAGATAACTCGCAATTTTCATGGTAATCCCCTGACGAAACTAAGCGTATCTGCCGGTTATATCCGGTTCCAAGCGGGCGCGTCACGCTAAACGCTGTGCTTGGATAAATAATGATGAGGGGTAAAGGAAATGCCGATTGCGACGATCAATAACCACGAAATGTATTACGAAGTGCATGGCGAGGGCGACCCGCTGGTTTGTTCCGGCGGTTGGGGAACGTTTTGCCACGGCGAGGAAAAACATGTGCCCCGTGGCTTAACCGATCGTTACTCAGTGGTCATTTTTGATCACCGGGGAATCGGTGAATCGACCGACGACCTCTCGGTCCCCTCATCAACACGCCTTTACGCCGACGACGTCGTTGGACTCACGCAGCATTTGGGTATCGAACAGTTCCACATGCTCGGCATGGTCGGAATGGGCGCGTGTATCGGCCAGGAGGTCGCGATCAACTATCCCGAGCGAATTCGCAGTCTGGTCAATACTGGGTGTTGGGCAAAGGCCGATAGCCACTTCCAAAATCAGCTCGAGATGTTCACGACCCTGCACCGTGATGTCGGTTTCTACGCCTTCCAACTCTCGGTTGTGCTGCATTCGTTTGCGCCCGAATATTTCAACGAAAAGAAAGACTTTCTGCTCGGCCCCGACGGCGGGTGGAAGGATCTTCTGGGCAAAATCGGTGCCCATGAACGCTTCGTCCATGCCTGTATCACGCACGACACCGTAGATCGGCTCGACCAGATTAAGGCCCCCATGTTGGTTGTTCATGCCGGCCGCGATATGGTGACCGCGCCCCGCCTTACGATCCCGATCGAAGAAGGCGTGCCGAACGCGGAAGGGGTGATGATGGAAGATGTCGCCCACGTCGTAGCGGGCAAGGGGCAGAAGATCCGGTTTTGTAATACCCTGCTGGATTGGTTTACAAAACACTAGATTGGGCGGATCCCAGGGGAGAAAACGGGTGCTCGAAAAAGCTGGCGAAACCGCGCGCGACCGTGCGGCGACCACGAAACGAAAAGGACCCCTCGCGGGTCTTCGTATTATCGAGATCGGCCAGATGCTGGCTGGTCCCTTTGTCGGCAGCCGGATGGCCGATTTTGGGGCCGAGGTTATAAAGGTCGAAGCGCCCGATCGAACGGACCCCATGCGCGTCTGGGGCAAGAACAAATACAAGGGCAAAGGGCTGTGGTGGCCGCTGCTCGCGCGAAATAAAAAACTCATTACCGCAAATTTGCGCGATGAGCGCGGCTCAGGTCTGATTAAACGTCTATGTGAGACGGCGGATGGGTTGATTGAGAACTTTCGTCCCGGAATGCTTGAGAAATGGGGTCTCGGGCCCGAAGAGCTCCATAAGATCAACCCCGGCCTAGTCATCACCCGGGTTTCCGGTTTTGGTCAGGACGGTCCTTATGCGCAGCGTCCGGGCTTTGCCAGCGGCGGCGAAGCCATGGGTGGCCTGCGTTACTTGAACGGCTATCCCGGCGAACCACCGCCCCGGACCGCCATATCGATCGGCGATACGCTCACTGGCATGTTCGCCGCCCAGGGCTTGCTGATGGCGCTCTACTGGCGTGATGGTCTGGGCGGCGGCAAGGGTCAGGTGGTTGATGCCACCATCCTCGAATCCTGTTTTACGTTTATGGAGAGCGCGTTGCCCGATTACGACAAGTGCGGTGCAATCCGTGAACCCGGCGGCACCGGATTACCTGGCGTGATTCCGTCCAATATCTACAAGTCGAAAGATGGCTTGTGGATGGTCATCGCTGCCAATATCGATGAGATGTACCAACGCTTTTGTAAGGCGATCGAGCGACCTGAACTCGCCCGCCACGATACCCACGATAAACGCGCCGCCGCGGAGGAAGAAGTCGAGGCGGCGATCACCGCGTGGGCGGCAACCAAAACCGCCGACGAAATCGACGTTATCCTCAATCAACATAACGTCGTGTGTGCGCCGATCAATACCATCAAGGAGGTATCGGAAAATCCACAACTTCTCGCCCGCAATATGATCCGACACGTTCAGGATGATTTTTTTGGTGATGTCGCTATGCCAGGTATCGTTCCGCTCCTGGACAAAACACCTGGCGACATCGAGTGGCTCGGATCGACCGAGCTGGGTGCGCACAATGAGGATGTTTATGGCGATATCCTTGGCATGACCAAAGCAGAAATCACCGAACTGAAGGCGCAGGGAGTTATCTAATCGGGGCGAGGATGGTGACGATGACGAAGATGAGCAAGGTATGGAGTGCATTTCTTGGCGCGGCGATCTTGATCGGTTTCGCTGGTCATTCGAATGCCGATCCGAAGGGCAAGTGGCTCACCGACGGAGGTAAATCTCAAGTCAAGATCGAGGCTTGCGGCGATAAACTGTGTGGCGAAATCGTATGGCTCAAGGAGCCCAACAATACGGACGGCTCAGCAAAGGTCGACATCAACAACGAGAATGAGGCCATGCGCAGCCGACCGATCATCGGG
>CAUZWH010000011.1:0-18260 GCA_963583675.1 Alphaproteobacteria bacterium | reverse complement strand
CGCTATCAACGTGGACACAAAGCCGTCGTCGAGCGGAATACCTTTACTCGGCCATTTCACCTGCTGCGCCTGTTTCGCCATCGTCGTCGTCCGGTTCTTGAGGGAAAAGCGGCAGGGTGGTTTCTCCCTCAACCAGGCCCGTCGCCTTCAGTTCATCCATACCCGGAAGATCGCCGATGGCGGGTAGTCCAAAATGCTCCAGAAATCCGTCTGTTGTGCCATAGGTCACCGGGCGGCCGGGGCTACGACGACGACCCATCATCCGCACCCACCCGGCCTCCATGAGCAAGTCCAACGTCCCGCGGTTGACGGAGACGCCACGAATATCCTCGATTTCTGCTCGGGTTACCGGCTGGTGATAGGCCACGATGGCGAGTGTTTCGAGGCTAGCTTTGGAAAGCCGGCGCGATACTTTGCGCTCTTTCTCCATTAGGAATGCGAGGTCGGGGGCGGTTCGAAAAGCCCATCGGCCCGCCACTTGGATTAGGTTTACGCCCCGCGGCGCATAGCTTTGACGTAGCGATGCTAGAAGTTTTTCGAGCGGCGCATCTTGGGGTAGGCGTGAAGCCAGTGTCGCATCGTCGAGCGGTTCGGCCGCGGCAAACAATAATGCCTCAACCATTCGAATCAGATTTTGATACTCGATGTCCGCTTCTTTGAGAGGTTCGGGTCCGCTTAATCCGCTCATGAGCCACGCGAGACCTTACGTAGGTAAATCGGGCCGAACGCTTGTCGTTGCTGGATTTCAAGTTGACCCTGGCGCGCCAATTCCAAACTCGCTGAGAATGTTGACGACACAGCCGAACGGCGATCGAAACCATCGATGAGTTCCGGCGGTAGAAAACCCTCGAGGTGCTGCCAATCTGGAACCCTCCCAATAAGACGGCTAAGCCGGCCCAAGGCCTCCTCGATCGTATGCAGGACGCGCGGCCGAATGCTTAGCGGTACGGAACGATCACGAGTTTGCTGCCGGCCATAAGCCTTCAGCAGGTCAAACAGTGAGACTTCGAAGACCGACGTCGTGAGCACCCGTACGCCTTCCGGGTCGCCTCGCGCGAATACATCACGCCCAAGCAGGTTCCTCTCGAACAATTTCTCCCCGGCGATCCGCACGATTTCCAGCCGGCGCAGCCGCTGGGCGAGATCGGCAGCCAACTCCTCACCGCTCGGTTCGTTGTCAACCGGTTCCGGCAGTAAGAGACGCGATTTGAGATAGGCAAGCCACGCCGCCATCACCAAGTAGTCTGCGGCGACCTCGAGCCGAATACGGCGCGCCTCGGCGATAAACGCGAGGTATTGCTCGGCCAACGCCAGGATCGAGATCTTGGTGATATCGACTTTTTGATTGCGCGCGAGCGTGAGCAGGACGTCCAGCGGCCCTTCATAGCCATCGAGATCGACGACCAACGCCTCGCGGTCGATCGGTACCACCGTTGGCGTTTGCTCAAATTCCTGATGGTCCACGGACCTCGGCCTCATAGCGCGTGGAGAATGATAATCGTTTGATTATAGAGAAACTCTGTCGGCGGCCAAAGGACGTAGACAAAAGGATTGACCGCACCCGGAATCCAAAGCGCAGCCATTGCGCCAAGAGCGATGACCCCACCAGCACCGAGCAATCCCTTACGCACCCAATCCGCGCCTAGGCTCTGGTCACGGTCGAACAAGATCCGGCCGAGATCGAAGGGCGGCACCGGAATGAGATGAATAAAAAGCAGCATCAGATTCGTGAGCACGAGCAATCGGCACGTCTGCACGAAAAACGTCGTAAATCCGCCAGGTAGGAGGTAGGCAAAATAAAGCAGAATTGCACCTACTACCGCCAAGGCCGCGTTGGCGATTAGACCAGCGGCATGAACTTGCTGCGCCGCTATCGGTCGCCGCGCAACCGCGGCCGGATCTACTGTGAACGGTTTGGCAAAAGCAAAAATCAACGGCGGCGCACTTGAGTCGATCATCCATAAGCCTATGAGAAGGAGTGGCAGCGCAACCGTTCCCAGGGGATCAATGTTCTCCAGCAGGCTGAGCGAGGTACGCTTCTCGGGGGATTGAGCCGGCAATCCCAGTCGCACCGCCGCGCGTGCCTTCGCAGCTTCGCGCCAGGTTGCTGCGAGCAAGACCGGAATAACCCACGAGAAGATGACGATAACTAAATCCAGGCGCGCCCCCGTCCCCTCACCCGTGACCCGCCAACGCGACAACCACACCATGCAACACGTCTACGATTGGCAATATCGCCCACAAAAAAATATTGAGCTCAAACCCGAATTGCCCGCCGACAAAAGGCACGATGAACAGCACGGCGACGAGTATCAGAAAGCCGAATCGTTCCAGACGCGCCAATGGAAACGCTAGCGAATCGGGAAGCAACCCGACTGCGACCCGCCCGCCATCTAGCGGCGGAAGCGGCACCATGTTGAAAACCGCAAGCAACAGATTGAAGAAAATCATGAAGCCAAGCATCTGGGCGAGCCAAGCCCCCACCACCGGCGGCACGAGTGGCACGATGTGAAATGCAATTGCGCCCGCGAACGCAAGCACGACATTAGCACCGGGTCCGGCAAGTGCGACCCAGACCATATCTCGGCGCGGCTTAAAAAGTCGATGAAAGGCGACGGGAACCGGCTTGGCATAGCCGAACATGAACTTGCCACCGGACCCTATCAATAGAATCGCCGGCAGCAAGATCGTGCCGAAAGGATCGATATGCCGGAGCGGGTTGAATGAAACACGGCCGCGCCGATAAGCGGTGTCATCGCCGAGCTTCCAGGCGGCGTACCCATGCGCCGCTTCATGCAAGGTGATCGCAAGCAGTACCGGCAACGCCCATACGGACAAGTCGTAAACAAACCCTAGGACGTCAATGTCCATTTAGTGACGCTTCCTCTAAGCCGACCAACGCTTCGAGCTCCAGTTCAGCACGAGGTCGATCAAAATCCTGCACTGTGCGGCGCATCGCTTCGGCCGATTGCCAGCGCTCGATCGCCAGAGGTCCTAACGGCCCGACGGCATTGCCGACCTGTTTCATTTCTTCGATTTCACCATTGCAGTGAAGAACCAAATCGCACCCGGCGTCCAGGGCCCCGCGCGCACGTTCGCCAAGCGGTCCCGGCAATGCGTTCATTGAAATGTCGTCACTGATGAGAACGCCGTTAAATCCGATCTGATCACGAATGACCTGTTGGACAATGATGGGCGACAGCGTCGCGACACTGGCCGGATCCAGTTGACGGTAAAGAATATGCGCGGTCATCGCGAGCGGCATGCCGGCCAAGGCCGCGAATGGCGCAAAGTCGGTGATGGTCAATGCGGCAAGATGGTCGTCGACTGCGGGTAAGTCATGGTGGCTGTCGACCCGTGCACGACCATGTCCAGGGACATGCTTAATCACCGGCAACACGCCGCCATCGAGTAATCCTTCGCAAAACGATGCACCGAGCACGGTTACGGTATCCGCGCAGTCAGAAAATGCTCGATCGCCGATCACGTCATGGCTCCCGGTTGCCGGAACGTCCAGCACCGGGGCACAGTCTACGGTTATGCCGAGCGCCTCTAGATCCGCCGCGATTAACCGACCGGCCAGCCATGCCGCATGACGCGCTTGAGAACGGTCGCATTGATCGAGGCGGCCAATGGCCCGTGCGGGCGGCCGTTGTCTCCAGTTTGGCGGGCCCAAGCGCTGAACACGACCGCCCTCCTGATCGATAAGAACTGGGGCCCCCGCATCGTCGACAGTGCTGCGTAATTCCTCGACCAGTGTGCGGACTTGCTGCGGCGCGGTGCAGTTGCGGCCAAACAATATGAACCCGAACGGCCGCGTTGCCTGGAAGAACGATTGCTCTTCAGGGCTGAGGCGTTCGCCACCGCAACCAAAAATGACGGGCGATCGTGGCGTCAGATTAGCGTTTGACAATCAGGCAATCCTGACTTTGCGCTTTGAGTTGTCGGCATACGGTGTCGGCCCCCTCCCGCGAATCGAAAGCACCAACCTGGAGCCGGTGGTAGATCCCTTTTGCAGCGCCGAGGTCCGCTTGCGCGACGCGATGAGGCAACAGCTCAAGTATCGCTCGATGCCGCTTTACCAGCCGCCGCCATCCTGCTTGAGCGGCGGCGTCGCTTCTAAACGATCCCAACTGCAGCAGGTATGTCGCGGTGATTGGCGGTGCCTTCAGGGTCGGGATCGACGTCATCCCGTTGGTAGCCGGCGTCGCGACAGCCACGGCGATCGCCTGTTTAATCGGCTCCTTTACTGCTGGTGCGTTGCTCACCGGCGCCGGTGAAGGCGGTGTCGCTCGCTGCACCGGCGGGGGCTGCGCTTCAGCTTCAACTTTAGCTTTAACTTCAGCCTCTCCGCCTTTTGAAGTTTGGATGTCAGGGGCGAGAGTAGCCGGAGTCGACACCGCGTCATCGGCAATTGCCGCCGATGCCAGTCGCGGCTCCAGCTCGCGCGGGGGTTTGGGAAGCGGCTCCTCCGGCGGTGGCAGCAATATCACGATCGGGGATTCCGACGGCGCGCGCGACGTCGATAGGCGTTGGTAGACCAGCTTGTCCTGGTGCGGAATTTCGATGCCGCCCGGCGACGCCGGCGGCATCTTGGTCGGTGACGGGTCCGCAGTGATCAGCGGAGGAGCGTGCTTTGCACCCTGGCGAAATCCCAGATTATAGGTGTACACCACTGCCCCGATGGCTGCGATCAGGGCGATTGCTGCCAGGGCAAGCCGCCCCAAACGCAGGCGCGCCCGACGCGATTGTGTCCGCTCTTCTTGCTGGTGACCGTCAGCCATGTCGTGGTTCCCGATCAGTGAGTTAACGCATCTCCTCGACCGGCGTGACGCCCATTACGTCGAGACCCGACGCGATCACGTGAGCAACTGCCTGCACGAGGCCAACTCTTGCGATAGACAACTCCCTGTCGTCGGCGACAACGAAACGCTTTTGCGCGTTTTCATTCCCTTTGTTCCAGTGCGCATGAAATTCGGCTGCGACGTCGGCCAAATAAAACGCGACGCGATGCGGCTCATGCGCGAGGGCCGCGGTTTCAACAAGCTGCGGCCAACCTGCAAGACGTTTGATCAATGCCATTTCGCCTGGATCGGTCAATTCATCGAATCCGATAGTTTGCCAATCGATGTTATCAACATTGATATCTTCGAAACTCTCAGCCAAACGCCGCTTGATCGAGCATGCGCGGGCGTGCGCGTACTGCACATAGAAAACCGGGTTGTCGCGCGATTGCTCGGTGACGGTGGCGAGGTCGAAATCGAGCGGTGCATCATTGCGGCGCGTCAACATAATGAAGCGCACGACGTCTTTGCCAACCGCATCAATCACATCACGTAAGGTGACGAAGTCCCCGGCGCGTTTGGACATGCGCACAGGCACGCCACGTTCGAGGACCCGAACCATACTGCAGAGTTTAACGTCGAGTATTGCCTGGCCGCCGGTAAGGGCCGAAAGCGCGGCTTGTACGCGTTTGACGTAACCACCGTGATCGGCGCCCCAAACGTCGATCAGCGTGCGGGCGCCCCGCTCTACTTTGTCGAGGTGATAGGCTATATCAGCTGCGAAGTAGGTCCAGCTTCCATCGCTTTTGTGGAGCGGCCGGTCGACATCGTCACCGTAACTACTCGCTTTAAACAAGGTCTGCGGTCTTGGTTCCCAATCGTCGGGCACCTTGCCCTTCGGCGGTTCGAGCACGCCCTCATAGATATCGCCGTGTTCAACCAGCCGCTTGAGCGCTTGATCGATACTCCCCGACGACTGAAGCGTCCGCTCAGATGAAAAGAGATCATGCCGGATGCCTATGTCGACCAGATCATCGCGGATCAACGCCATCATCGCGTCGATAGAGAACTCCCGAAGTGCCGGTAACCACTCCGCTTCCGCGGCACTCTTCCATACCTCGCCATCGCGATCCTTAAGGGCCGTTGCGGCGTCGACCAAATAATCGCCAGGATAGAGCCCCTCGGGCATATCTCCGACAGCATCACCGCAGGCCTCGCGATACCGCCAGTGGAGCGAACGTGCCAAGGCGTCGATTTGGGCGCCTGCGTCGTTTATGTAGTACTCGCGAACGACATCAAACCCAGCTTTTTTGAGCAAATTTGCTAGCGCGTCCCCGTATACCGCGCCGCGGCCGTGTCCAACATGGAGCGGGCCGGTCGGATTAGCCGACACGTATTCGACGTTTATTTTATCTGCGTTACCGATTCGGCTGTCGCCGTAGGCAGGTCCAGCCGCGAGGATTTCGCGTAGTCGTTCGCTCCAGAAATCATCTCGCAGCGAGACGTTGATAAACCCTGGACCGGCGACCTCAACTGAAGAAACGACCGATTCGCCCGACAATTGGGCGGCCAAACGCTCGGCGATGTCACGCGGCTTCATCCTTGCCTGCTTGGCAAGAACCAGCGCTGCGTTGATCGCGACGTCGCCATGCGCCGAATCACGGGGGGCTTCCGCCGACACGCCCGCCAACTCCAACCCGGTCGGTATCTCTCCAGCACCAACCAAATTCTCTATTTTTACTTTAACTATTTCTCTTAAATAACTGAAATAATTCATCATTAATCGTGTGATATGGAATCGAATAGACGGGCATGTTCTTCAATCGCATAGCGATCGGTCATGCCGGCGATGTAGTCGGCCACCACCCGTGCCGTACGCATGTCATCGTGCGAATCACGACGCTGCTGCCACTCGGTCGGCAGGCAATCCGGTTCTTCAAAAAACAATTTGAACAAATCGGCGACGATACGGCGGGCATTTCTGTGCGAGCGCTTTTGCTTGTAGTGGTTGTACATGCGGGCGTAAAGAAAACTTCGAAGCTCGGCCGCGTGTTGCGCCATGGGCTCGGAGAATCCGATCAACGGTGACCCATGATGGCGGATATCGGCTGGTGAACTGGGGGCAGCCGTCACGAACCGACGGGTGGACTCGGCGATCAGATCGCTGACCAAGTGATCGATCATCCGGCGCGTCGTTTCGGGAACCATCCGTCCTAACTCGAGATCGGGATATTTTTCATGCAACGCGCGAATAATCGGCCCCAGCAATTGCATCTCCTCAAGATCCTGAAGCGTGAACAAACCGGCGCGTAAGCCGTCCTCCATGTCATGTGTGTTGTAGGCGATATCGTCGGAAAGCGCTGCGATCTGCGCCTCAGCCGAGGGATAGGTATGCAATTCGAGATCGTGCCCGGCGGTGTATTCGACGATCGCTGCCGGCAGGTGACGCTCGCCTAGCGGCGCACCGGACGGCAGCACCAACGGGCCGTTGTGCTTTACGACGCCTTCCAGAGACTCCCAGGTTAGGTTTAGCCCATCGAACTCGGCATATCGTTGTTCGAGTTTGGTGAGGATGCGTAGGGTCTGTGCATTGTGGTCGAAGCCGCCAAAATCGGACATTTCGGCGTCCAAAGCATCTTCACCGACATGGCCGAATGGGGTGTGCCCAAGATCGTGTGCGAGGGCCAAGGCTTCGGTTAGGTCTTCGTCGAGCCCCATGTGTCGGCTGATAGAGCGCGCGATTTGCGCGACTTCAAGACTATGAGTAAGGCGCGTTCGGTAGTGATCGCCCTCGTGATAGATGAAGACTTGAGTCTTGTGCTTGAGACGCCGGAATGCGGTTGTGTGGATGATACGGTCGCGGTCGCGCTGATAAACCGTCCGCGTTGCGCTTTCTTCCTCTGCGAAGAGACGCCCACGGCTGCACTCAGATGCACAGGCATACGGCGCGTACGCGCGAGCAAAGACCATGGAGGAGACCCTATCCCCAGTGCCGCGGCCGATCAATCGAGATTGACAACCCGCCACAATACACTAGATAGCTTACAGCCCTGGGTTCAACTTAGTTTCGTGGTAATCAATTCAGGATAGCTTGCCGTTGCAAGACTTATCACAGCGACAAGACTTATTGCCGTTGTGCGACTCGTTACTGGTGTAGAGTAGGCTTATGACCGAAGTTTCCAACCCCCAACTGCTCTCGCTGTCGGAAAGCGCCGTGAAGCGTGTCGGTGTATTGCTCGAAAACGAGACCGACGGTGTAATGTTACGCGTGGCCGTCTCGGGTGGTGGGTGCTCCGGTTTCCAATACGGCTTCTCGTTTGATGCCGCCAAGAACGACGACGACGAGTTGATCGAACAGGACGGTATCCAGGTTGTTATCGACAACATGTCGTTGATGTATATCGCTGGGTCCCAGATTGATTTTGTTGAGGACCTCATCGGGTCTTCGTTTGCGATCAAAAATCCCAATGCGACCGCCTCGTGTAGCTGCGGCTCATCGTTCTCGGTGTGACACCGCCGTCAGTGTGGTAGAATAGGAACCCGGCGTGACGCCGGGTTTTTTTATCACCAACTACGAACCTCGCCCGTGAAAATCGCGACCTGGAACATCAACGGTGTCCGTGCCCGTTTGCCCAACGTGGTGGCGTGGCTGAGAGAGAGTCAGCCGGACGTCGCGTTGTTTCAGGAAACCAAATGCGAGGACGGGAAATTTCCGACCGAGGAAATCGAAGATCTCGGCTACAACATCGAACTGAACGGTCAGAAGAGCTTCAACGGCGTCGCCATCCTCGCCAAGCGTCCGATCGAGGACGTCATGCGGGATCTACCCGGTGACGATAGCGACGAGCAGAAACGCTATATCGAAGCAACAGTCGATGGCGTACGAATTGCCTCGCTCTATCTGCCCAACGGTAATCCGGTGGCTACCGACAAATTCCCCTACAAGCTGGGGTGGATGGACCGGCTCTACGCCCGCGCATCGGAACTGCTTAAGACCGAAGAAGCGTTCGTACTTGCCGGTGACTACAACATCTGTCCCAAAGATCTCGACGTCTACGACCCGCACGGCTGGCGTGACGACGCATTGTGCCAGCTGGAATCGCGCTCGCGCTTCAGGATGATGGTCTATCTCGGCCTGACCGAGGCGTACCGGGCAATCCACCCCGACGGCGTCGCCTATTCGTTCTGGGACTACCAGGCCGGCGCCTGGCGGAAAAACAACGGTCTTCGTATCGATCACCTCCTGCTATCGCCGCAAGCGGCCGACCGGCTGGAGAAATGTGAAATCGAAAAAGAGGTGCGCGGTCACGAAGAAGGAGGCGCCAAAGCCTCCGACCACGTTCCGGTATGGTGCGAGCTTAGCGACTAACGCCGGTATTCTTTCCTAAGCCTCGCGAAGTCGATCCTGTTGCGCCGATGGTGTCGGCGCAGTCCAGGTAAGAAAGTAAAGAATTGCCGCGCTCGCGCCGATCCAGATTTCACTTCGATCCGAAAGTGCGTAGCCAAAGCGGATCGACGGCAACACCGAATGGCTCTGAATCGACGACGTTAAATAGGCGATCACGGTTTCTTCCGGTGCCAGCGTCCGCGGCCACGGTTTGCCGTCGTGCAGCAACGGCTCTCGCATGCCTATGCGGGGCCGGTCAAACCAACCCGAGAGCCCAACCTCGTCAACGGCAATCGGTTCGCGACCGGCATTGCCGATCTCCAGACATAACGTTGGCGAGGAAACCCGGCGTGGTTCCAAGGCCCGTAATTCGCGCGGCCGATCGGTTAAAACCAAGGCTTCGCGTGATATTCCGTAAGCAACCTGTGGACGCACCCACAGGCGTCACTCCCGGTCAGCCCGGCTCGGTTGAGAAACTCGCGCGGCAATCCCACCCAACCAGCCGTAAAGAATGGTATCGAAAACGTTCACCAGGCTAATCGCGCAAATTCCATACCGCCCGCGCGATTCAGTTATATGTCGGCGTAGCAGTAGGTTTCAGCTTTGGCGCCGGGATGGGTTAACGCCCCCTTTTCAGCGTCGCCGACGACCTCCCCATAGCGCCAAATCGCCCCCGACTGGAACTCGCTCTTGCGGGGTTGCCAGCGCGCTTTGCGAGCGGCCAACTCCGAGTCGGAAAGTTCCACCTCAATCGTCCCGGCTTCGGCGTCGATGGCAATGATGTCACCATCCTCCAGCAGCCCGATCGGCCCGCCCACGGCCGCTTCGGGGCCTACGTGACCGACACAGAAACCGCGCGTACCGCCGGAGAACCGCCCATCGGTGATCAGCGCCACATTGTCACCCACCCCTTGGCCGTAGAGGGCCGCGGTTGTCGCCAGCATCTCGCGCATGCCGGGACCACCGCGCGGTCCTTCGTAGCGAATGACTAGCACATCACCGTCTCTGTAGTCGTGCTTTTGCACTGCCGCGAAGGCGTCCTCTTCACAATCGAAAACCCGTGCCGGACCCCGATGCTGCAGCCGCTCCATGCCGGCGATTTTCACGATCGCCCCCTGCGGCGCCAGGTTGCCCTTAAGGCCAACCACGCCGCCTGTCGTCGATAAGGGTGCCGATGTCGGTCGAATCACGTCTTGATCGGTTGGGAATACGACGTCGGCAAGATTTTCGGCGATGGTCTTTCCGGTCACCGTTATGCAGTCACCGTGAAGGTAACCACCATCGAGTAGCGTTTTCATCAACACCGGCACGCCGCCTACTTCGTACATGTCCTTCGCAACATAGCGCCCGCCCGGCTTCAGATCGGCGATATAGGGCGTGCGGCGGAAGATCTCACAGACTTCGTGCAGATCGAATTCGATACCGGCCTCATTGGCGATTGCCGGCAAGTGAAGCCCGGCATTGGTCGAGCCGCCCGATGCTGCGACAATGACCGCAGCGTTTTCGAGGGACTTTCTGGTGACGATATCGCGCGGACGAAGCTGTTTGGCGATCAAATCCATCACCACGCGTCCGGAATCCTCAGCGTAGGCATCGCGAGACTCATAGGGCGCCGGCGCACCGGCCGAGTTGGGCAAGGCAAGACCGATCGCTTCGGAAACGCAGGCCATCGTGTTGGCCGTGAACTGGCCGCCGCAGGAACCGGCCGACGGACAGGCGACGCATTCGAGGTCGTGGAGATACGCCTCATCAACCTTGCCGGCGCCGTATTGGCCGACCGCCTCAAAAACGTCAACCACGGTGACGTCCTTGCCTTTGAACCGACCCGGCAAAATGGAACCGCCATACATGAAGACCGATGGCACGTTGAGACGAACCATCGCCATCATCAAACCAGGCAGTGATTTATCGCATCCAGCGAGGCCAACCAGCGCATCGTAGCAATGGCCACGCATGGTCAACTCCACGGTGTCGGCGATTGCTTCGCGTGAGACCAGGGAGGCTTTCATCCCTGAATGCCCCATCGCAATGCCGTCGGTAACTGTAATAGTGGTGAATTCGCGGGGTGTTCCCCCCGCTTCGCGAACCCCGGCCTTAACCGCCTGCGCCTGGCGCGAGAGGGTGATATTGCACGGGGCCGCTTCATTCCAGGTGGTCGCAACGCCGACGAACGGCTTGTCGATGTCCTCCTGCGTGAGCCCCATCGCATAGTAGTAGGATCGGTGCGGCGCCCGTTCGGGTCCAACCGAAACATGGCGGCTCGGCAGCTTGGATTTATCGAAAGTTCTGGCGTCCATGGCGTGGTCTCCTGCATTCCGCTCATCAGCCGGTTTCTCCGGCTCGCTTGCGGCTAAAATATCAACAAAATCACTTATTTAACAACCACATCTTTAACAACTACTTCACCGAAATTCGGCAACGTCGGGAAGACGCCGCACGTATCGCCGCGCACCCACTTTTCTAGCGTGGTATCCGCGGTTGCTGCGCCTCGACCTGAGTCGCGCGCCCGGCTACACGTCCTTGGCGGCGATCAGCTCGATTTCGAGTTTGAGTTCCGGCATCGCCAGCGCACTGACGACCAACGCCGTCGACGCCGGCCGGTTAGCGCCTAGAGCGTCCGGCAAGACTTCCCGTAACACACCGATATCGGCGGCATCTGTGATGAATATGACGAGTTTGACTATATCGCTCGTCGCCATCTCGTTGGCGGCGAGAATCTTTTTGAGACGGTCCCAAACCAAAATTGCCTGATCGCGGAATTCGTTGGGGATGGCTCCATCCAACTCACGCGCTGTTTGACCTGCCATATGCAACACCCGCGTTCCGGGTCCCACCTCACCGCAATGCGAATAGTGACCAAGCGGCGCCGGAACGCCATCGGGGTTGAAAATCCTGTTGCTCATCGAACGCTCCTAGCTCCTTAGAGTGTAGCCGCGACGATCTCGACTTCGAGCTTAAGCTCGGGCATCGCCAATGCTTCGACGATCACCAACGTTGCCGCTGGTGCAGCCTCGCCGAGATGACTAAGGAAAATATTGCGGTAGGCGGCAATATCTTCGCGGTTTGTGAGGTAGTGATTAACCTTGACCACATCACCCCAATTCAAGCCATCGCCGGCGAGAATACCGGAAAGGTTGCGCCACAAATTCTCGGCCTGTCCGACAAAACCCGGTGGGATCGTGCCGTCATCCCCGACCCCGACCTGGCCGGCGGTATGAACGATCCGCGAGCCCGGCGGTATCGCGACACCATGGGTATATTGGGAAAACGGCGGCGTCATGTTGTCCGGGTTGAAGTAGCGGTTGGCCCGCATCGACTCGGCCGCGCGCTGGGGCGGCGGCGATTGCGTCGTTGCCGCAACGATCTCTACTTCAAGGCGGAAGTCGGGCCGCGCCAATTGCTTAATCACCAGAAGCGTCGAGGCCGGAAGGATATTACCGAAATATTTCCGATAAACCTCGCGGTAAGCAGGAATATCGGCCGCGTCTTCGAGGTAGTGAACGACCTTGATGATGTTGTTGGCCGTCATCTTATCGTCGCCGAGTATATGAACCAGGTTCTGCCAGGTGTTATCGGCTTGCTGACGAAAATCATCCGGGAAGGAGCCGTCGCGAGCCACACCGACCTGCCCGGCGGTATAGAGGACGCGCGACCCCGGTGGAAACTCAGCCACGTGTGAGTAGTCACCCCCCGGCTTCGCGACCCCTTCCGGATTGAAGTACTTGTTATCGCTCATGCGTCCCTCTCTTGAGATCCTGCTACGTCGCTCGCGCCGTCATTGTCGGACTAACCGAAATAGCGTTCGCCTTCGATGATACAGATCAGCGATGTCTTCGTGGTGTGAAAAGTGGGGTCTAACTTACGCTTTGCAAACGCTCCAGAGCTTGGGTCAGTTTGGCTCGGGTGGCTTCCGCGTCGGCCCGGCGCTCGCGTTGCTCTTCCACGACATGTTCGGGCGCTTTGGCGATGAACTTCTCATTGCCGAGTTTGCCGTCGATCTTGGCGATCTCACCGGTGATCTTGTCTATCTCGCGCGTTAGTCGCTCACGCTCCTGGGCGATATCGATCACATCGGCCAGCTGCAGCGCGACCGTCGCTTCGTCAACGACGACCTGAACCGACCCGGTTGGCGCACTGTCAGCGAGCTCGATCGATTCAAAGCGAGCCAGACGGGCAACCACGTCGCGATGTTTCTCGAGCCGGGCGCGGGTGACGTCGCTCGCGCCGATTAGATGCATCGGGATCTGTGCGCCGGGCGGGACGTTCATCTCGGAACGCACCGCGCGCACCTGCGACACCAAGCGAATAGCCCACTCCATTTCATCGCTCGAGGCCGGATCTTGCCAGCTTTCTTCAACAGCAGGCCAGGCTGCAAGCATTATCAAGCCACTCTCGGTCGCACCCGTTCGCGACCAGATCTCTTCGCAGATAAACGGCATGAAGGGCTGCAACAACTTGAGGATTATGTGGTGGGTCCAAGCCGCAGTTGCGCGCGCCTCGGCTTGAGCGCCTTCGTCATCACCGGCGAGAATCGGTTTGATGAACTCAAGGTACCAATCACAAAAGGTACCCCAGGTGAACTGATAGATCGTACCGGCCGCCTCGTTGAAGCGATAACCGTCGAGGGCGACGGTTACTTCGGCGGCGGTACGCCCCGCCGCGGCGACGATCCAGCGATTGACCGGGTGCTCGCACGACGCTGGGTCGAACTCGGGGATAACCGCGCAGCCGTTCATTTCGCAAAACCGGGTCGCGTTCCAAAGCTTGGTCGCAAAATTGCGATATCCCTCCACCCGACTTTCGGCCAGCTTAATATCGCGCCCCTGCGCGGCCATCGCGGCGAGCGTGAAGCGCAGAGCATCGGCGCCATATTTCTCGACCAGGTCGAGCGGGTCGACCATATTGCCTTTGCTCTTCGACATTTTCTGCCCCTTTTCATCGCGCACGATCGCGTGGATATACACGTCGGCGAAGGGCACTTCTTTCATGACGTAGAGGCTCATCATCATCATCCGGGCAACCCAAAAGAAGATGATATCGAAGGCCGTAACGAGAACTGAATTCGGATAGTAGCGCTCTACCTCCGGCGTGGTATCGGGCCAGCCGAGCGTCGAGAAAGGCCACAATGCAGATGAAAACCAGGTATCGAGCACATCGGGGTCGCGCGTTAGCTCAACATCGTTCTGGCCATAGTATTTATGCGCGGCCGCTCGTGCATCGTTTTCATCGGTCGCAACGAAGATTTCGCCATCTGGGCCGTACCACGCAGGGATTTGATGCCCCCACCACAATTGCCGCGAGATGCACCACGGTTGGATGTTGTTCATCCACTCGAAATAGGTCTTCTCCCAGTTTTTAGGCACAAACCGGGTATCGCCGCTTTTGACCTTGGCGATGGCCTGCTCGGCCAGCGTTTTTGCGTCGACGTACCATTGGTCGGTGAGCCAGGGTTCGATGACGGTTTCCGAGCGGTCGCCATAAGGAATGACGTGCCGATGCGGCTCGATCTTGACCATTAGGCCCTGGGCCTCGAGATCGGCGACGATTTTCTTGCGTGCGTCGAACCGTTCTAGGCCCCGATACGCCGGTGGCGCGTTGTCGTTGATGACCGCGTGCGCGTCGAAAATATTGATGCGTTCGAGATCATGACGCTCGCCGACATCAAAATCGTTGAAATCGTGCGCCGGTGTGATCTTGACAGCGCCCGAGCCTTGTTCGGGGTCGGCGTATTCATCGGCGATAATCGGTAGACGCCGATCGACGAGCGGTAAGATCGCGTGTTTGCCAATCAGGTCGCGATAACGATCATCCTCGGGATGAACGGCCACAGCGGTATCGCCGAGCATGGTTTCGGGGCGGGTGGTCGCAACGGTGATAAACCGGTCGGGCGCCCCTTCTATCGGGTAGCGAATGTGCCAAAGATGGCCCTCGACCTCGCGCTGTTCGACCTCAAGATCGGAAATCGCCGTCTGGAACTTACAGTCCCAGTTGACCAGCCGTTTGTCCTTGTAGATGAGCCCGTCACGGTAAAGATCGACGAACACTTTGAGGACTGCGGCCGAGAGCCCCTCATCCATGGTGAAACGCTCGCGCGACCAATCGCACGAGGCGCCCATGCGTTTGAGTTGGTTGATAATATTGCCGCCCGATTGCTCTTTCCACGCCCACACGCGCTCGACGAATGCATCGCGCCCGAGGTCGCGCCGGTGCTCGCCGGCCTCCTCAAGTTGGCGCTCCACGACCATCTGCGTGGCGATCCCGGCGTGGTCCATGCCCGGTTGCCAGAGAACGTCGTAGCCCTGCATGCGCTTAAAGCGAACGAGAATATCCTGCAGCGTACTATTGAGGGCGTGACCCATATGCAGAATACCGGTCACATTGGGCGGCGGGATAACAATGCAGTACGGCGGTGCGTCGTTCGCGCGTTTACCGCTCGCGAAGGCATTCGCCTCTTCCCAACGCGCGTACTGTGTTGCCTCGACCTCGGCCGGTCGATAAGTCTTGTCCAGCATCGCTGAACCCGCCTTTACGTCGATTTTTTTACAGAGAGAGCGCCGGAAACTAGGCGCGAGCGGTGTTGAAATCAACCGCCTATTTTTCGTCGGCGCGGCCCGCGAGTTTGCCGATCTCACGCTCGACAAGACGCTGCACGAGCGGCGGCAGGTTATAGTCGAGCCATTCCTTGAGCATCGGCCGCAACAAGTCCTTAACCAGTTCCTCAAGGGTTTGCGCGCCGCTGCCCAGTGCTACTCCGCGCGATTGCTGAAGTTGCTCGGCAAACCCGACAAACGACGTGCTCGCCTGTTCCGCCGCTTCATCTGATACCAGGGCCCCCAAATCGTAGTTTGAGAGCGGACTGGGCGCCGTGGCCACGGGAGCTGTCGCAGCTGGAACCGCTACCCCCATATCCACGCCACCAGGTGCCGCTGGGGCCGGAGCCACCGGTTGCGGCGCGGCGGCCGGAGCTGGTTCGATGGCGGCAGCAAGTTCGGGCGCGATGGCGGCGGCCGCCGCCGCGGCTTCGGGGACCGGCACCGTCGGTCCATCATCGAGATCACCAGTAGCGGCGCCCGCTTCATCGGCAACGACTTCGGTTAGCTCGAGAACACTATCGTCAAAATCATCGGGCTCGTCTTCAAGACCGCCAAGATCTAGATTCTGGCCGGCTTCATCTAGCTCCAGGGCATCTCCAGCCTCAAGATCGTCGTCAAGTTCATCTTCCAACGTCTCGTCGGGTTCGATCGAGCCCTCGGCCTCTAGTTCGGCGGCGAGCGCGGCCTCGAACTCGTCATCGGCGCTGGTGTCGTCGTGGACCGGTGCGGGTGCGGATTCGGGTTCTTCTAGAGCCGCCGACATATCCACGTCCTCATCAAGCTCATCATCGATCAGTGATTCGTCATCGCCGTCGGCGGCAGCATCCTCGGATGCATCGCCATCCTCGTCCTGATCTTCTGAGATGATACGCCGTATCGATGCGAGGATCTCCTCCATCGTCGGCTCTGGTTGGGTATTCGGGTCGGTCATTCCAACGCCTTACCTGCGCCCGGAAGAACGCGACAATATGGCACTCTAAACCAAAAACCAGTACTACGACGTCGACAACATACTACACCTAGTGGCACCATGCCCGGAATGATCAATCTATTCGATACCTGTTAACGTTCCGTTAGTGCCGAACCAGCGGTTGCGAACCCGATTGTAATAGACCTCTTCGTCGAACGCCTCAACGCCAAGGCCCAGGGCTGCGACCGTTAACCGGCCGATCGATGATTTGACCTCGAACGCCGCAACATATTCGTCGCGTTGCGCGCGCACCAGCGCGACTTGCGCGCTCAGCAGTTCCTGTTGCGCATCAAGAACATCGAGCGTGGTCCGCGACCCTACCTCGGCTTCCTGTTCGACGCCCTCAAGTGCCAATTCGGCAGCACGTACCTGCTCTAACTGCGACACGATCTGCGCACTTGCCGTCGTTAGTCGGCTCCAGGCTGTGGTCACCGACTCAATGACTTGGCGCCGGGTCTCTTCAACTTGGATACGACGTTGCGAGTTAATCTGCCGATTCTGCCGAATTTGGGAGAACACAGATCCCGCTTGGTACAACGGCACGTTCAGTCGAGCCGTTATCGCCGCCGACTCTGTGGAGCTGTTCCTGAATTGCAGCTCGTCGTTGTAGGAGAGGTCGCCATTGACGGAGACGGTCGGCCGCAGGCTGCCTCGCGATACCTCGATTGCATCGCGGCTCGCCGCTTCGGTGAATTGGGCCGATACTAGAAGCGGATTCTCCTCGAGCGCAGTCTGAACGGCGGCGTCATACGATGCCGGTATATCGGTTATTCTGGGTGCCGCTTCGATTTGACCAATTTCTGCACCGACGGCGCGGCGGTAGTTGGCACGGCTCGACGTCACATTGCCCTGCGCTTGGATCCGTTCAGAGGTCGCACGTGATAGCCGCGCTTCGGCTTGAGCAACATCGGTGCGGGTGACTTCGCCGACCTCGAATCGATCTCGCGCGGCCTGCAACTGGCGCGTCAAGACATCTTCGTTACTGCGGTTGAGTTGCACGACGGCTTGGTCACGCAAAACATTGAGGTACGCCGTCACCACCAGCAAAAGCACGCTTTGTTCAGTCGAAAGCAGGTCGGCGCGGGCGGCGCGGACAATATTCTCCGCCTGACGTACCGATGCCACGGTGCGGCCACCGCGATAGAGCGGTTGGCTCACGCGAAGGTTGGCCGAAAGCGGCGTCAAACTGGTGCTCGGCGATGATGAGGAATCGCGGGTCTCCTGAGCGGCGCTGCCGTCAAACGTAACCGTCGGACGATAGTTCGAGCGTGCTTGGGGAACACCTTCGTCGGCCGAACGTAACCCGGCCCGCTGCGCCTGCAGTGTCGGATTGGTTTGGTAAGCCGCGATCATGGCATCGAACAACGTTTGCGCCCGGAGATTGGTCGCAAACCCCATCGCGCCAACCCCAACCAAAGCCGCCATCAGAATCGCGGATGCGTAGGCGCGACCGGTTGGCCTGGGAAGCAAATCACATAAAGCCAATCTCAAACACCTTCCTAGAACCCATCTGAGCTCAAACACGA
>CAUZWH010000010.1:0-18411 GCA_963583675.1 Alphaproteobacteria bacterium | reverse complement strand
GGAAACCAAACTGCAACGTGAGTGGATCGATGCGCGCTACCCCAATGGGTTCGTCAATCATCTCGATGATATCGGCTTCCTCTCCAATCGTCTTACCATCGCCCACGGGGTGTGGCTTAGACACCAGGAATGCGAACGGATGGCCGAACGCGGAGTCATCGTATCGGTCAATACCAGTTCGAACCTGCGGCTCCGCTCCGGTATCGCACCGGTGGCACAGTTCATTGAAACCGGCATGGCAATGGGGCTCGGCATCGATACGCTGGCGCTCGACGACGATGACGATGCGTTGCGCGAACTCAGACTTACCTACCGGCTCCATGCCGGCACCAGTTTCGACGAAGTTCTAACACCGGACCGGTTGTTCGAAACATCGATGTGTACGGGCGCGTGTGCGGTAACAGGCCGCGATGACTTCGGTACAATCGCGCCCGGCCATCCAGCAGATCTCGTCGTGCTCGATTATGAGCGTATGGCTGAAGACGTGATCGACGATGCGTCGAGCGAACTCGATGTGCTGTTGGCCCGCGCGACCAAAGACTATGTGCGAAACGTTGTGGTCCAGGGTCGAGAAATTGTGCGCGACGGCTTGCCAACCGGCGTCGATTACCCAGCACTGCGGGCCGAACTCGCGGCCCAGGCCGCGCATGCTAGCGGTGACATCGAAGCGTTTCGACCGATCCTGCACCGTTATCACGACGCGATCCGCGCCTACTTCGGTGCCGGGCGCCATATGCAGGTCGCCACCTGACTTCGAGGCAGGTCATTTTCGGCGGCACCGGTATTGCCGTCGCGGCGATCTTTTGGTCCGCGTTAACCTCGGCCACCACACCTATCTTCGTGCGCTTCAGCGAAGTCGGGCCGGTTGCGACCGGCGCCTGGCGTCTCGGCCTCGCGGCCATTGTCTTTTGGGGCGTCTACATTGTTCTGCAGCGGCGTTCGCGCGCGCCGATCGTGCCGAGCGCGGCCCCGCCATTGGCTCTCGCATTGCTTATGGTTGCCGGTGTGGGCTTGGCGTTCAATCTCGCCCTCTGGCAGGCCTCGGTTATGTATACGTCGATCGCCAACGCCGCCTTGCTATCCAACGTTCATCCGATCTTCGCCGCAATCGCTGCATGGATCGCGTTCAGCGACCGGATTACCCGACGCTTCGTCGCCGGAACTGCGTTGGCATTGGCAGGCACCTATGCCCTCGTCGGCTTAGGAACGACCGATCTTTCAGCGATCCGTCTGGGCGACATTCTAGCGCTTGGCTCGGGGGTATTCCTCGGCGTTTGGATCGTGTTGATGACTTATCTGCGAAGCTACTTCACGACCTTGCAGGTAATAACCTTCAATCACACTTTGGCGTGTCCGGTGATGTTCCTGATGGCGACGGTGCTGGGAGAGACTATCGAGCCGCAAACAGCCGATGCCTGGCTGGTGATCATCGCGTTCACGCTGCTGGTGAATATCGCCGGCCAAACCGCGTTCATGTTCGCAATGGGCCACCTGAAGGCCTCATTCACATCTTTGGCGATGCTGACCGCGCCGGTTTTCGCCGCGCTGCTAGGCTGGCTGATTTTTGGCGAGGCAATGACCGTGGTGCAAATTGGCGCCGGCGTCGCCGTTCTCGCTGGGATCGCTCTCGCTCAGCGCCCCGCGGGACGGGGCGAGCGCGCTCAGGGCGCGTAGGCCCAGAGGTCCATCATCATCGTGCACGCAGGCGCCGGCATCGGGCCCGGCACGCCGATCGCGGCAAATGGGATGGGTGCGCCCGGCAGGAACTCTTGCCACACCCCGTAGGTCGCGTGGACCTCGCTGAGATCCGTATGGAACTGGTGGACGCGCACGGTATTGGCGAGACTGGTTCCGGCTGCCTGCGCGATTTTCTCGGCTTGCGTGAGTATGAAACGGGCCTGCGCCACCGTGCTTTGCCCATAATGGCGGAGATCTGGCCGCACCAGCGATTCGTCTTTCGGAGCCGCCATAAGCGCCGAAAATAAGAGCAGGTCGCCGGCCCGCACCGCCGGGGCACCGTAGGCCACGGTCGACGGTATTCCGGGGTCGATGATCTGTTTTTGGGTGGCGCCGCCATCGACCACGGCCATGACATTTATTTCAATAGTCCCGTCGACGATCGCGAGTTTCGAACACGGCACTACACTCAAGGCGCATTGGCGGGCACCAACAAGCTCGTTCCAGACTTCAACGAAATGCGGAAAGTCATCTGCGTCGGTGAGATAGGCCTGGGCTTTTACGACGTTCCCGAGTGACGATCCAGCAGCGACGAGCGCGGGTAGAATCCGCTCGGTAATAATGAACTCGGCTTGCTTGCGAATCTCGTAACCCGCCCACAATGCCGGATCTGCGACATGGGCGCGGGGATCGAGCGACCAATCCGGCGCATTGGCCATCTGACCAGCGACGAAGACATAATCGCCGCACGTGATCGCCGGGGCAAATCCGGAAAAGAAGGGAGATTCGACTTGATCGGACTCTTTGACGCGACGGATTTCACGGCCTTCGCCGGGGACAACCGCCAGCATCGATGCGTTGATGTCGGCGCCGGCAACCATCAGTTCATCGGTGATCACCGAGGTGCTGGGCGGAATATAGTCACCGAAATGCGCCCGGCGGGCATGGTGGTAGGGGTCGACCGCTTTCCAGGTTGGGTAGTACTGATCGAGTCGTACACCGTGGGATAGATCGCTCCCGGCCTCCGCCAACAAGGCGGCGAAGCGTTCCAAAATAAAGTCACCCTCGCGACGATGCTTGGGCGTGCCGTGGCCGGGGTAATGCGCCTTGCCACGAACCTGCGGCGCCAATCCGGTGCTATGGTCGCTCGCCTCATGACCGGTTAGGAAGATCCAGTTTCCCGCTTTCACGCCTTGTGCGAACGAAACATTGGTGTCGGCGATCTGGACGGGCGCGATGATTTCGATCTTGCTCATAGTGTGTGCCGCTATAGGTCGAGTTCGAGAATGTAGAGACCGGCGCCGCAGCGATCGACGGTGTAGATCACACCGCGGTCATCAACGAACACGTCGTTGAGTTGGGTCGTCGAGACATAAGAAAGCTCACTATCGGCCGGTTCGAAGTGCGCGACCTCGCGCGGTCGGTAGGGATCCGAGGTGTCGTAAACGCGCAAGCCGGCATTGAAAAATGTTCCGAATACCAGCGTATCGGATCGGAATGCCCCGGGATCGGGGTGATTTTCATGCAAATTGTGAGCGCCGAATCGGCCGCCCCGATCGATGTAGTCCTCGAGCGGCGGTTGGGGGCAGGTACTGATCGGCACAAGATTGGTTTCGTCGCGGCCGTCGAGTACCCACACGTGCTTCGGATGATCCTCGCCGCCCACGAGGACGGCTTCGTCGGTCGCAATCATTATGCCGCGCGAGAAGATCGGCATCAGCGTATGGGTAAATCCGCAAAACGGCGGCGAGTTGTCCCAGCGCGATATGAGTTTCGGCGAACCCTTGTCGGAGATGTCGAGGATCGCCGCGCCAGCATCGATCAATCCGATATAGCAGCGATCGGTACGCTCGGGATAAACGTTGGTGTTGTGGGCGCGCATGCCGCAATCGAACGGTTGGCGATGCCGCGGCGGTGGGTCGACGGTGTCGCCGACACGGGTTCCGGGTAGCCACCAGCGGCCGACTTCGGTGGGCTTGGCAGGATCACGAACGTCGACAATCCGATAAAACTGATCATCGAGCGGGTGATGCGGTGTGAAGTCGCCGGCACCGCTCGCCATATGAACGAACTCGCCATCGCAAAACCAAAGATTGTGAACACCGCGCGAGGCGGGTCCCGAAGCATCGAAGAACGAAATCAGCCGCGGGCTTTCCGGGTTCTTGATGTCGTAGAGCTCGAAGCCGGCCGGGGTTTGGCCGACTTGGGATGTTTGATAGGCAACCGCCATCACATCACCGGAAATTCCCAGTGAGTTGGTACGCATCTCATCGTGCGACAAGTCGGTTTGCAGGATCACAGACGGGGCGCGAGGATCGCTCACATCCACGGCTGTGATGCCCTTGGGTGCGCGCTCATGGGCGAGCCACAGAATGCGGCGTCCGTCGCTGGCGAGCTGGATCCGCACGCCTTCGCCCATGCAGCCGTGACCGCCCAGCGGGTCATGCGCCAGCAAGCGCAACCCGAGACTGTCGTGTTCAGCGAGGGTCATGGCCTACCGGTCCGGGGCGCGTTCAACTAGGTACCGAGGGCGTCGATCCCAGCTTGGGAACACTGTTCGTCTTCTTCGGATGTCGCACCGCCGACACCGATGCCACCGATCGTGACGCCGCCGACGGTTATCGGCAGTCCCCCTTGGACTGGCAAAGCCTGGGCAAATGCGAGCAGCTGCGTGCGACCCGAAGCAATCGCGTCATCGAGCATTTTGGTGGAACGCCCGAAGGTTGCTGCGGTCCAGGCTTTCGATGAAGCGCCGATATAACTGGCGACTGGTGCGGTCTCCATGCGCGCGAGATAGAGCGGATTGCCGCCCGCATCGACGACGGTGACGGCGACACCCCAACCGTTTTTGGTAGCTTCTGCGATCGCGACTTCACCCATCGCCTTAGCCCCGTCGAGAGTTAGCTGTTTGGTATCGTTGAGCTTGGCCATTGTTCGTCCCTTGTGAATTTCTCTCGGGATTGGCTGCTATCTCCGCCCGAGCGGGCGCGTTACTATTGTCCGGCAACCGCGATCGCAGCATAGCTTGGAGGCCGCCAATGCCCAACATTGTATGGAACGTTGCGGTCCTCGCCGAGAGCCAGCGGGACGGCAACGCCCGCGCCGCTTTAACGATATTCGACATCTCATGACACTCGCTGCCCGACCGATCTACATCTCAATCGCCTTTGCGGTTGTGCTGATGGCGATCGGCTTGCTGGTCGCCGGCAAGGATCTTCTGATCCCCCTCGCCGTCTCGGTGATGATTTGGTACATCCTCAATGCCCTCGCCAAGGCGTTCGGTCGTGTTCACTTCGGCATGCTACATTTGCCGGGCTGGTTGCGTATGACGTTTGCGATAATCAGCGTCTTCATGGTCATTGCATTGCTCGTCGAGCTGATCAGCAACAATATCGCCGACGTGCAGGAAGCCGCACCCGGCTACCAGGCGAACCTCGAAAAGCTTATCGAACGCGGCGCCGCCGCGTTCGGCTTCGATCAGGCACCCAGTGTTGCCCAAGTTGTCGAACAGATCGATTTTGGCAAGGCGATGCGCGAGCTTGCCCGCGCGATTGCTAGTTTTGCCGGCAGTGCCGGAATCATTCTGGTCTACGTGATGTTCCTGCTGATCGAGCAGCGGAGCTTCGATAAGAAGATGCACGCGCTGTTCCCCGACTCCGAGCGCGAAACGCGTGTGCGCCAATTGCTGCAGCGCATGCAGGAGGAAATACAGACCTACATCTGGATCAAAACGCTGATGAGCCTGACAACCGGCGCGATCAGCTACATCGTCCTGATCTCGGTTGGCGTCGATCTCGCCGAGTTTTGGGCGTTTATTATTTTCTTATTGAACTACATCCCCACGATCGGCTCGTTGATGGGGATCATTTTCCCCGCGCTTCTGACGCTTGTTCAGTTTGGCGCCGTGGTTCCCTTCGTGGCGGTGACCGCGCTACTCGGCGTCACTCAGTTTTTGATTGGCAACGTGCTCGAACCGCGTCTGATGGGAAGTTCGCTTAACCTCAGCGCGTTGGTCGTAATCCTGTCACTCGCGCTATGGGGATCGATCTGGGGCGTGGCGGGGATGTTCCTATGCGTGCCGATTACGGTGATCGGCATGATCATTTTTTCTCATTTTCCGGCCACGCGCTCGATCGCGATCCTCCTTTCAAACGATGGAAAGATAGCCGAGAACGCTTGATCAGATCCCGCCGGCAACAAACCGCGTCATGATGACAATTATTGCGATCTGCATGACGCCTTGCGAGGCCACGACACGGACATAGCGGCGCATCAGCCGGCCAACCAGTTCCATGTCCGGATTGTCGCTGCGCATTTGCAGATAGACCCTGATGTTGGCCGGCAACAGAATGCCCAATCCCTGGATTGTCAGAACCGTGACGATGATGAGGGCCGCGATTACCCACCACGACATCGGTGCCTCGGTGTACCCGCGCATCTCGGCTAGGAACCAGCCTGCGGTAGTCGTAATAGTCGACACGGTAGGCATGATGAACAGCATGCGCGGCATCAACCGGATAATCATCGCGCGGCGCGCCTCGAGGCTCAGGGTGCGCATGATTGGGCCGATGACGAAACCCATGAACAAGTCTATTCCGGTCCATAGCAGACCGGCGGCGACGTGGACAAAATTGAGATACCAGAACTCGTTGATCGCGATTACGGCTACCAGCACCGCAACGCTTGCCGCAACCCACCAAAGATTATTCCAGTTAATGCCTGGAACCTGTTCCTGATCGAGCGCAACTGTCGACATCATCGATCTCCTCGGTGTGAATCATATGCGCAAAATGCGGTCACCGCCTATTTGGTTTCGTACCCACACCACCTAAACTCACCTCATGGAACAAAGGCAACTCGGGAATTTGTGGCCCGTCAGCGCGCTCACACTGGGAGGCGGCGGTCTCGGACAATTATGGGGCCCAACCACGCGCGAAGAATGCGTGGCCACGGTGCGCGCGGCAGTCGATGCCGGCATCTCTCTGCTCGACCTCGCGCCGCTCTACGGCAATGGCGAGTCCGAACAGGTCGTTGGCGAGGCCTTCGCCGGCAAACTGCCGGCCGGCTTGCGCGTCACCACCAAATGCCTTCTCGGGAACACCGCGCCGGGCAAGGTTGAGGCGAAACTGCGAGCCTCGCTCGAACAAAGCTTGCGCGATCTGCGGCTCGAACGGGTCGACCTGTTCTTCCTGCACTCCAACCTCGGGCCCGACGGCTACACCCATCCCGGCGAGACCAACCCCTTACGCGCGCCAACCCCGTGGTCGACGTTCACCGACACGGTGCGGCCGCTCCTTGTTAAGCTGGTAAACGAAGGCCTGATCGGCGCCTGGGGAATGTCGGCGATCGGCGTGCCCAGCACGTTGCTCCAGGCCTTCAATGACGATCTCCAGCCGGCGGTAGCACAGTGCATCACCAATCCATTGGATTCACCGGGTGCGCTTCGGATGTATGAGGAACCGGCGCGACCGCGCGATCTGATTCGCGCCGCCAATGATCGTGGCATAGGCGTGTTGGGTATTCGTGCCGTACAGGCCGGCGCGCTGACCGATGCGTTTGACCGCAATATACCCGAAGAGTCTGCCGACATGGCTGATTATCATCGGGTGGCAGGGTTCCGAGCGCTGGCCCGTGAGCTCGGCCAGACACCGGCCGATCTGGCGCATCGTTACGCGCTTTCGATGCCTGGTATCGCAACCGTCGTGCTTGGCATCAAGAACCGTGACGAGTTGAACGCCTGCCTTGCCGCAGAGGCAGCCGGCCCGCTTGCACCCGAGCTGATCGAGCGAATCGACGCGAGCGTGCGGTCATAACATTCGCGCGTAGCAACCCAACAACGTGACGGCACGCCCACCCACGCTGCCGGCGCCGGGATTGCCGTTTGCCGACCGTGCGCCCTGGCTCCCCTACATTACCCTGGTCATCGCGATGATGATCTACGCCCTTGCGGTGATCGTCGCGCGTTACGTCCACGCCGATATTCCACCGGCTGGCTTGACGTTTTGGCGCTTCTTCGCTGCGTTCGTGATCTTGTTGCCGTTCGTTTACCGCCAGTGCATCCGGCAATGGGCGGCGACGCGACAGATGTGGCGGCATATCGTCGCCATCGCGATCATCCAATCCGTGATCGGACAGGTGGCGTTCTACATTGGCGTGCAGACCACGACCGCGACCAACGCCGGTTTGATCGTCGCCATTCAACCCGCCTTGGTGATCTGCTTCGCCTTCATGTTGCTGGGCGACACCATGACCCGGCGCCAGGGTATCGGCCTGGTGCTTGCGATATCCGGCGCCATCGCCATTATTACACGCGGCGATTTTGCGGTCTTGCGCGAACTCAATCTCGTTGTTGGCGACTTTTGGATTCTGCTCTCGATCCTGTGCTGGGGTTACTACTCGATCCTTGTGCGCCAGTGTTCGGCGGTGATGTCACCGCTGGTCATTTTCGAGACCATGTGCTTTGTCTCGTTTGTCGGGCTGATCCCGGTTTACGGCGCCGAGATGCTGTTCTGGGACCTCTATGTATCGTTCGACGTTCTCACGGTCTCAGCTGTGCTGTTCTTCGCAGTGTTTGCATCGATATTTGCGCTGACGTTCATGATGAACGGGATTGCGACCATCGGACCGGGGCGCACAGCGGTGTTCAGCTATCTGATTCCGCCATTCACAGCCATCGCGGCGTACTTTCTGCTCGGCGAAGAGTTCAAGAATTATCATCTGGTTGGTATGATCCTGGTCCTGCTGGGTGTTTATCTGGCGACGCGCCGGCGCGCCGCAGCAGGCTGAGCGGACGAGGTCAGCGATGAACGATATCGAGTTACCGCAAGATTACGTCGACGGTGTGATTGCGCGACGCGGCGGCCGGGCACATGTTTTTGAAACCCTGGCGCCGGCGAAGACCGCGCTGGTGGTGGTCGATATGCAGCACGCGTTCGTGGCCGAGGGCGCGCCGTTCGAGATCGCCGCCGCGCGAGCGCTGGTGCCGACGATCAACAACTTGGCCGCGACGCTGCGCGCGGCAGGCGGGATCGTTGTTTGGGTACAGGCAACCCATCCGCCGCGCGGATCACCGGAATATTTCGCGATGTTTTTCGAAAACTTCGTTGCCCCCGATCAGCGCGAGCGGGCGCACGGCTCGGTCACGAAAGAAAGCCCTTTGCACGCCATCTATGACGGCCTCGAGGTGCTGCCGCTCGATCAAATCGTCGAGAAGTGCCGCCCTAGCGCGTTCATCCAAGGCGCTTCCGATATCGAGGAGCGCTTACGCGCACTCGGCGTCGACGCCCTGCTAATCTGCGGCGTTGCAACCAACATGTGCTGTGAAACCACCGCTCGCGACGCGATGATGCGCGGTTTCAAAGTGACCATGGTAGCCGACGCCAACGCGGCGAACTCCGAGCTTGAGCATCAGGCCGGCTTGCTGACGATGTTTCGTTATTTTGGCGACGTGCGAACCAGCGCCGATGTCATCGGGCTGATCGACGCGTCGACTCGTTTGCAAGACGCCGCCGAGTAACCAAGCGTCTCGCGGAAGGCCTACTAGTAGTTGGGCCCGTTAAGGGCCTCCCACACCAGCTTCTGGAAACTATGCGTGCCGTGTTCGCTGCGCCACGAACGCTCTGCGTCAACCATCAAGCGTCCCTGGTGGTAGCCCCGTGCTTTGATGGCAACCTGCTGTTTGGCCATCGCGCTGATATCCTCGACCATGATGCGGTCGCGATAGTTCGTGATGTGGCCCATATCGGCATCGTCGGGCGGCACGTTGAGACAGAAATTGTCTAGCCGCTGGTGACTCGACTCGGGACTGTTCGGCCACGTCACCTGAATTTTGAAATTGGGCGCACCCTGGTGGGCAATGAAGATGATGTTGGGCCACATCGACCAGATGTTGACGTCCTTGATCGCGCGGCTACCAAAATCGTAGGGCAACTTGTCATCGTCGAGCTCTTCCTTGCCGCGAATGATGTGCTTACCCCACAGCCCGTGATCCTCTGATTCCCAACTCATTTCAAGGTAGGAGCCTTCGGCCTCACCCATGATCGTATGCAGCACCGGGCAGTGGTAGCACTCGTTCATATCGAGGAAAAACTTCCAATTGTAGGCCCCTGGCAGCGGATCGCTCACCGCCAATTTTAGATCGTCGAAGCCGGGCACAATGGCACGAACATCATCGGCAAATCCGGGGAATTGATCGGCGATTGAGGAAGCATCGGGATCAAGATTGACGAACACCATATGCAACATCGTATCGACGCGAATCTCAGCGAGACCAAAATCACTGTGCTCAAATCCCGCGACGTTTTCGGCATTACCCGCTGCCTTCAGATCACCATCGAGATCGTACGACCAGGCGTGAAATGGGCAGGTGAAGATCGTTCGATTGCCCCGGCCTTCAGCGAGAACGTGGCCGCGATGCATACACACGTTGTAGTAGGCACGGAGCTCGCCATCCTTGGCCCGACACACGAGTATTTTTTGATCGAGCAGGTCCGCGGTGATGAAATCGCCGACATTTTCTAAATCGTGTAGATACCCGACGAGTTGCCACGTGCGGAACCAGATCGCTTCCTTCTCGCGTTCGTAGATATCCGGATCGTAATAGTAGTGAGCGGGCAGCGTGCCCGAAAGCTCGGGATCTGGATGGAATGTGCTTTCCATCTGGGAATCGGGCTGCAGTGTCACCGAACACCTCCAATATTGCCCGCCGCGGGCGCGTTGCCCTTGACGAGGATTCCCGCAATCGTGGCGGCAATGTGAAAGCCGGTCAACCGGTCGGGTGATAAGCAATGCCCAATCCGGCGTGCGAATCAAAATTTCACAGGATTTGGTGGTATCGAATTTCAGTATTCCGCATTATCATTTCGACAATGCCTCAACGAACAGCCGGGTCGCGGCAGTAAAGGCAGGGGGCGTTTCTTTATGGCGAACATCCTAAATCGCCAGCACTACCACAAAGGCGATCGGATTTTTCGCACCGGTGACGGTGCGACGTCGGCATTTTTTATCCAGGCCGGATCGGTTGATATCATCGTTGGCCAGGGTGACGCCGAAACGGTTGTCAGCACGCTCGGCCCTGGCGAGATTTTTGGCGAGATGGCACTGCTCGACGACGCGCCGCGCTCGGCCGCCGCCATGGCCCGGGAATCCACCACCTGCGTCCTGATCACGCGCACCAACTTCCAGAAACGGATAGACAAATCCGACGCGTTTATTCGGGCTCTTCTCCAGTTGCTGACCAGACGGTTGCGCGAAACAACCAGCGCCGCCCAGACTAAGACGGACTGATAGACTGCGGTGGGAGCACCGCGACGCCGCGCCTTCGCCCCGCACGTTTGGACCACCGCCCACCCGCGGAGTTCGCCCATGGAACATCGCCAGCTCGGCCACAACGGTCCGAACGTTTCAGTCATCGGCCTGGGCTGCAACCAACTTGGCCTCGACGCCACCGCACCAGGCCGCAAGGCCGATCATCGGCTCCTGGAGCGCGCCTTAGAACTCGGCATCAATCATTTTGATACCGCCGATTCATACACCCATGGCGACAGCGAACGCATCCTGGGTGAGTTTCGTCGCCGTCATCCCGAGGTGCTGGTCGCAACCAAGGTGGGCTTTTTTTATCGGCCGACCAATCCGGTTCAACGCCTACTATCGCCAGCTGCCCGCGCTATTGCGCGCAATTCGCCGGAGCGACGGCGACGATTGATCGCATGGGAGCGGTCGCGCCTCTCCCCCGCCTTCTCGCCAAGTTACATCGCTCGAGCCGTAGAAAATTCGTTACGCCGCTTGGCCACCGATTGTCTCGACGTGCTCTATCTTCACAGCCCACCGGCATCCACGATCGAGCAGGGTGATGCATTTGATATAATCAAGCGGCTGCGCGATGCAGGCAAGATCCGGTATTTGGGCTTTTCTATTCGATCTGGCCAATCCTATCCCCTGGATGCCTTGGCACAGGTAAATTTCCAGGCGATTCAACTACCGCTAAGCCCCGGCAAGAGCACCGATGCCGATGTGCTGTTGCCGTGGGCGCGCGCGCATGGGATCGGCACGGTCGTCAATATGCCGTTCGACAAAGGCATAACACTGACGCCTCGAAGTGGCAATTGGGGTTTGCTGGCTAACGGCTCGTCGCGCAGTCTGGCCCAGGCGGCCATGCGCTATGCCCTTCAGAACCCGAACGTAACCTGCACTATTCCAGGCACCTCAAAAATCTCGCATCTCGAAGAAAACGCAGCGGCGGCGAACTCACCGCCGCTAACGGCACAAGAAGAAGCCCACCTCGTCGGAGGCTAAGTAAGTACCCGCCGACCTGAAATGCACGGCGCGGATGTGCTAATAAAGGACGACCGCAGAACAGGGGGAATACCATGCATGATGTAGAAATACCCCAGGAACACTTGGATCGCGTGATCCGCCGGCGCAGCACATTGCATATCTTTGAGAAGTTTGATCCGGGCAGCACAGCGATGGTCGTTGTCGATATGCAAAACGCCTTCGTTGCACCAGGCGCGCTGGCAGAAGTGCCCAAAGCCCGCGACATCACACCCAACATAAACCGGATTGCGAAGGCCTTGCGCGGCGCCGGCGGCACGGTGGTGTGGATACGCGGCCATGTGGAATCAAACCGCGGACCATGGGCCCATTACCTCGCAAATTTCGAGCGCGATCCGGACTCCTGGTCAAGGGCTCTCGAACCTGGCAGCGAGGGCTGGCAGTTCTGGTCCGAGTTAGACGTTCAGGATGAAGATCTGGTTGTTGGCAAGGATCGCTACAGCGCCTTTTGGGGTCACGGTAATCTTGCCCAGAAACTGCGCGATCGTAAGGTCGATACCGTCATTGTTACTGGGACGTTGACTAATTCCTGCTGTGAGTCAACCGCGCGTGATGCGATGCAGAATGACTTCGCGACGATCATGGTGATGGACGCCAATGCCTGCCGTTCCGACGAGGAGCATCTTGCGACCATGTGCACGTTCATCAACAGTTTCGGTGACGTGTTATCGACCGAACAGATCGTTAGACGGATTGAGGATGTGCAAGGGAGCGCTGCCCGTTCTGCAGCGGAGTAGCCAGGTGGAACTGATCTGGATTAAGCAGCTACCCACTACTGGCCGCTAAAACCGACAAGAAATGAACGTCCTGCCGGATGAACTAAGGACTTGGGTTGATGCGGCCGTTGCCACGGTCGACGGCGACGCGTTGCTCGATCTCACGGCGCGTATGGTCGACATATCAAGCCCAACCGGCGAGGAGCGCGAAATCGCCGTATTTCTCGCCGATTTTATGCACGAAAGTGGACTCGAGGCTCACTATCAACCCTTGGATACCAATCAAGGCAATGCGATTGCCCGCGCGCGGGGCGAGGGATCGGGTCCAGATCTAATGATTTACGCCCCGCTCGACACCGCGTTCGCAGGCGATCCCGACGAAGACGAGCCCTGGATCGATCTCGATCAACGCCGCGACCAGATACCCGAGGCGATCGTGGAGGACGGAGTTGTAACTGGACTAGGCGCTCACAATCCAAAGGGCCATGGCGCATGCGCAATTATGGCCGCGGTGGCGCTAAAACGGGCTGATGTTCCTCTCAAAGGCGACGTCATCGTCGGCTTGGGTGCGGGCGGCATGCCGACCAATTACCGGGGCAATGATGGCGGCAGAGCGCGGCACGACATCGGCCACGGTTCCGGCTGTGCTTTCATGCTTGAACAAGGTGTGCGCGGCGATTTCGCGATCATTTCCAAGCCCGGACCGGTTTCGTTTGAAGAGGTTGGACTGTGCTGGTTTCGGGTTCGCGTGAAAGGTCTTCTCGGTTACGCCGGCACGCGTCATATCATGAAACATCGCAACCCGATCATCGATGCCGCCAAGGTTATCGAGGGTCTGGAAGCGTGGTTCCCGGAATATACCGCACGCAATTCATCGGGGACGGTGGGACCGCAGGGTAGCATCGGTTGCATCCGCGGCGGTTGGCCCAATAAACCAACCTTTATCCCGGAAGCCTGCGATATCTATCTCGATTTACGCGTCAGTCCCCGAACTGATCCGGTCGACGTGAAACGCCAATTCGCTGAGGCGATGGCCGGCATTCTCGAGAGGAACCAGGATATTGACCTCGATTGGGAGATGATGCTTGCCATTCCCGGCAGTCACACCGACGAAAACAACTGGATCGTGCAGTCGACAATACGCGCATGGCAGGATATGACGGGCACCACGTACAATGCCGGAACCGGCGGTAGTGGCGCGACCGAAGCAAACATTTTACGGGCCTGGGGTGTCCCAACCGCGCGGATCGGCCTGCCGCAACCACCGCACCCATTGGCGCATACCGGGATGTTCTCCATGGGCGAGGTGCATGTTGATAGTTTGACCAAACTTACCAAGGCATTGATCACGGCAGCGGTGGACACCTGCTGTCGCTCAACCGGCGATGTCGGGCTTGATGGGTAGGAGATAGGGACGGGCCGCCATGTCATTGATGCCAAAACCCACAGGAATGCCGCGTCAGGAAACCATTCAGATTACGGGTGTAGCCGAAGGAAAGTCGCGCTTCCCGATCTATGACTCCTCGGATCTTGCGTTTCCCGAATATTGGTATCCGATCATGTGGTCGCGCGACCTCAAAACCACGCGCAGTGGCGTCGGTACCGGCCAGAGCGTTCTCGGACACGAAATCGCGCTGTTCCGTGACGGCGGCAAAGTTCATGCCTTGGCGAACCGTTGCCCACACCGCGGCGTGCCGCTTGACAACGCGTCGTGCGACTTCCCTGGAACTCGCACTTGTCCGTACCACGGCTGGGTCTACGACCTTGCGACCGGTGACCTAAAAGCAGCGCTCACCGATGGACCGGATTCGCCGATTGTCGGCGCGGGCTCGGTGCGGGTGCAGACCTATCCGGTTGAGGAACGACTCGGGCTGATCTGGATATACGTGGGAACGCAAGATCCGCCGCCGGTCGAAACCGACATTCCCGAGGAGTGGTTACACAGCGACGCAATTATCACCGGGCGGATCTCGCATCGCGCCGGGGATTGGCGCCATGCCGCGGAGAACGGCTACGACGAAGGTCATGTTAAATATCTCCACCGTCGCGGGGTGTGGACCTTCTGGCGGCGCGCGCCCGGGTGGGGTTGGTCGGACCCGCGAATATCGGAAGATCGCAAATGGCTGACGCGCGAGCTCATCGACATCGGACTAGGCGGTGAGTTCCCAGGTTTGGGCTATTGGCCACCCAAGAACTGGTGGCGCTGGCGGCGGGGCGCGCGGGGCGTGCGGTTTTGCCTACCGGGCACCCTCCGTGTGCAGTATGCGAACTGGGCCCATTACGAATGGTACGTACCGAGCAAGCGGGGCTATCACCGCTACCTGCAATTCGTCTGCAAACGCGCGAGCGGTCTTGCCGCGCTGTGGCACAGGATCAAATATCGTCTCTATATCTACCCATTTTTCCATCGCCAGTTTAACGATCAGGATGCCTGGATGGTCGAGAACATGACCACGCCGCCGGAAATTCTCTATCGTCCCGACAAGGCAATGCAGTCGTTGCGTCAATTCCTTAACGACTACGCCAGGGGCGTTCCGCGCGACGTTGACCACAAACCCGTGACCTATCCGGTTAAGGAAATTACGGAAGTAGCGCCAGATTAGCCCAGATTAGCGAAGTGTGTTGGGGGAGGAATTCTTTTGAGCGACAGTCCAGGCAGCCGCTTTGTCCAAGCGGGCGACATCAAGCTTCATATCAACGATATCGGCGACGGATACCCGGTGATCTGCATTCACGGCGGTGGGCCCGGCGCCAGTGGATGGAGCAACTTCAAACAAAACGTCCCGGCAATTTCAGCAAAGTATCGGATGATCCTGATGGATATGCCCAACTTCGGGCAGTCCGACATGATCGTCAGCGACAAGGGCCGACTAACCGTTTGCGCCGAAGCGGTCGACGCCATGATGGTCGAACTCGGGATCGATCGCGCGCATTTCATTGGCAACTCGATCGGCGCGCAGAGTGTTCTCCGGCTGGCGATCGATCGGCCTGAGCGCGTCAATCGGCTGGTTGCAATGGGCAACAACGCATTCCAGCACGGCTTTTTCATGCCGCGTCCGACCGAGGGCATCCAGATCATCATCGACTACTACGATGAGGAAGGTCCGACGCTGGAAAAGATGCGCAAACTGGTTCACACACTGGCGCACGACTCCTCGCAGGTGACCGAAGAGACCATACGCGAGCGCTACGAGGCCAGCGCGCTTCCCGAAGCGGTGGAATTATGGACCAACAACCACCCCAAGCGTGAGGACATCAGCCACCTACTCGACAAGGTCGGGTGTCCGACCCTTTTCGTGTGGGGGGCGGAAGACCGATTCTCGTCGCTGGATTCGGGGCTGACGATGGTCAAGATGTGCAAATATGCGGAGATGCATATCTTTCCCCGCTGCGGTCATTGGGCTCAGGTCGAATACGCCGAAGAATTCAACGACCTGGCACTGAATTTCCTCGGCCGCGGCGACGCCTGACAACCGTTGAGCCGCTATCAACTCAACAAGGCTATGTATGAGGGCGTCGGCCCCGCGCGGGTTGGCGATCTGACTGCCGACAAGATCGGCTTTTTAGCGACCTACGATCTTGCCGAGGACGAGCGTACCGCGTTGGCGGAGCCGGATTTTGGCGCCATTCTCCGGCTTGGCGGCCTGCCCAACCTAGTGTTTCGTTATTATCGCGCGCACGGGCTGGCACTCGATGATTTCAATGATCATCTGACCCGCCGTCAGGCGCAGCGGTAGGACCGCGGCATGGCCACTCTAACAATCGGGCTGGCGACATCGCACCTGGCTGCTATTACGCGCACGCCGGAAGATGAAGATACGTCGCAAATTGCGAATTTTCGCGCTGGATTCCGAACGCTATCGGCAGCCCTGCACGCTGCTGAACCCGACGTTGCAATCATCCTGTCACCGGACCACGTCAATCGCTTCTTCCTCGACAACATGCCCGCGTTTTGCATCGGACTTTTTGACTCCTTCCGCGGGCCGGCCGAGCGCAACACCGGCATGCCCGACCGGGAGGTGCCGAGCGATCCAGCCCTAGCCGGCCATCTCCTCAATCATGGCCTTGAACACGGTGTTGATTTCGCGCGCGCTGAGGAGTGGGTCGTCGATCACGGCTTCATGGTTCCGCTTTATATGCTCGACCGGGAAGCGCGGATCCCGGTGGTTCCGATCCACGTCAATTGTGCCGCACCACCCTACCCCGGCATCGCGCGTTGCTATGACGTCGGGACCATGCTTCGCGATGCAATCACCGCCTGGCCAGTGGACAAGCGAGTCGCAGTGATTGCCGCCGGCGGGTTGTCACACTCGCCCGGTGACGCGCGTATGGGCCAGATCGACGCCGCATTCGATCGTGACTTTCTCACCCGTCTTGAAAGCGGCCACCGTGACCGCCTCACAAGCCTGACCAATGAAGCAATCGACGCGACCGGATCATCGACCGCGGAGATCCGCACCTGGATCGTCTTAGCCGGGATATTTGCCGAACAGGGTTTTAGGCGGGTAACCTACGAATCAATCGACGCCTGGGTCACAGGGTGTGGCCAATGTATCGTCGGCAACAGAACGCCATAAGAGCGTATCAACTTCTGTTAGTTAGGGAGAAAACCTATGCGTCATCTACTCGCAAAATTGTGCCTATCCGCCGCGGTGCTAGCTCTTGCCGCGACTAGCATCACACCGGCTCATGCCGCTTCGTGGGACGAACTCGTCGCCGCCGGCAAGAAAGACGGCTCGGTCGTCGTGGCCGGACCCTCCAATCCGCGACTGCGCGATTGGATCGTCAAAGCTTTTGAGGCCGAGACCGGGATCAAGGTCGACTGGAAACCATTGGTCGGCGGCCCTGGTCCTTTTACCGCGGCTCTGATGCGCGAAGCCGATGCCAACAACATCACGACCGATGTTTACATAGGCGGCACCACGAGCTGTTTCAGCTTTACGCGTAAACCGAACGTTATTGCCAATCTCAAGAAAATCGTCTCGCTGCCCGGCGTGCTCGATGCCAGCAAATGGCGGGGCGGTGGCCTGCGCGTGCAGACCGGCACCGATAGCGATCACGACAACGACAATTTCTGGTGCTTCATTCAAACCGCCGATTGGGTTATGGGCGATTTGTTCGTGAACACGAATATGGTCGACCCCAAGAGCATTACGTCGTGGAAGGATCTGCTCGATCCAAAATGGAAGGGTAAGATCATCGCGCACGACCCACGCCGTCCGGGCGCTGGTCAGGCGACAGCTGCCTATCTCTATTCAAAATTCGGTCAGGATTTCGTTAAGAAGCTTTACGTCGACCAAGAGGCAGCGCTGGCGACGAGTTACGGCAAGAACCCCGAGGCGGTCGCGACCGGAAAATATCCCATCGGCATCGCCTTCGTTCAATTCGCCGTGGAACGCTACCGCAAGCAGGGCCTGCCGATTCAACGGGTGTTCCCCAAAGACGGTATGGGCTTGGCGACCGGTGGCTTCAGCGGCATCGCCGCGCTTAAAGGTCCCCACAAGGCCTCCCGCGCCGCCTTCGTGAACTGGTTTCTTACCAAGGCCGCGCAAGAGCAGGTTCAATGCATCATGCTCGAGCAAAGCATTCGCAATGACCTCGATAGCTACGACTGCATTCCCGAATACACCCGACCCAAGCCAGGCGTCGCATACCCGATTCATGATTACGAAAAAGGACACCACTT
>CAUZWH010000009.1:0-18945 GCA_963583675.1 Alphaproteobacteria bacterium | reverse complement strand
TGCTCGACCGGTGTGCCTTGGGGCAGCGCATTGGCTTTCGCAGTCACCGCTGTACCGCTTGACCCGTCGGTCCCTTTGACGACCGGCGCTACACCGTCAGATGCGGCTGTACCCGCAGATGCGGCGCCGCCGTCACGCGGTACTGCCCGCAAAGTCGTTACGCTGGCTTCCAGGTCGGACAGGCGCTGATCGACGTCACGCACTAGCTTGTCCATTCTCCGCGACATCGTGCTGATCTCGAAGCGGACGCGCTCTACCGTATCCGTAACCTCACGAACTTGGCGATCGAGTTCCGCACCCATCCTTTCTTGGCGCTCGACCAAAGCCTCGACACTACCGCCTGATGCAGTATTACCGGTCTGTGACTGAATCGGAGCGCCGCCGCGGCGCAGTGCTTGAAGCTCTTTCTCCAGCGACTCGACGCGCTGGAGGAGCGCCCGGAATTCGTTTCGAGACTGAGCCTCAGCTGGTAGCGTCGCCAGCATCGCACCGACGAAGACGATCATTGCAAATAAGGCTTTTGCTGTGCCCCTCATCTTAATCCTCACCGCCATGTAGGTCTGTCAACCCGGTCTGAAAAGCCCAGTCTAATTCGAGAATTTGGCAGTATTTGGGCCGAAACGAAACCGCCCCGGCGGTCCTTCGACAGCCGGGGCGAATTTCGGCACCTAAGGCGTTGCGTTAATTCACCGCAATGTGAACATTTCTGTTCTGCCCCCAGGCGCTCTCGTTCGAGCCGAGCGCTACGGGACGCTCTTTACCATAACTGATCGTCGTCAGACGGCTAGCGTCGACACCGAGGCCGACCAAGAAATCGCGTACCGACTGCGCCCGGCTATTTCCCAGGGCTAAGTTGTACTCGCGCGTTCCACGCTCGTCACAATTACCCTCCAAGGTCACGACCAATGTTGGGTTCGCCTGCAGGAAGTTTGCCCAATCGCGCGCCCGCGCACGACCAACGGTTTTGAGATCAAATTTGTCGAAATCGAACAAGACGCGGTCCCCGATCTCGGCGAGCTGCTCGCCCGCGGGCTTCATCGCCATAGATTCGCCACCCGACGAACTTGTCGATGATTGCGACGATCCAGAGACGCCGCTTGATGAGGACGTCGATGATCCGCCACTGCCGCCCGTGCTGCCCGTCTGCTCCGGTGCGGTTTCGCACGCGGCGAGCAGTAGCAGCGCTGCGAAGAAGCTGAATAGCTTAAGGGGCATTAAGGCCCTCCATTGTGGAGAAATACACACTACGCGTTAACTCTTGGTCCTACGAAACCCCGATTGCACCCTTGAGTTGTAAATTGCCTACGTATTGGCATTAAGCATTGACCGTAAGCCTCGGAGCTAGCGCGATACTGGCGGCTAGACTATACGGGCGTCCGATTACCGAATCAAGGATAAGGGAGACCACGCGGGGTCTGATGCATCGGTCGGTGTCAGGATGGGGCGCTCGTTATAGCCGGTCAAATCGATCGACCACAAGCGTGTGGTGCCGCCTCGACCTTGGGCGTCGCTTGGGGTTTGTCGAAAGAACATAAGAACGCGGCCGTTCGGCGACCAGGTCGGCGCCTCATCGAGGAAGCTTTCGGTCAAGATTCGTTCACCCGTGCCGTCTGGCCGCATAACACCGATGAAAAATTTCTTACTCCGAAGCTTAGTGAATGCGATCAGGTCGCCGCGCGGTGACCATACAGGTGTCGCGTACCTCCCTTGACCGAACGAAATGCGCCGAACGTCGTCGCCGTCTGCCTCCATCACGTAAATCTGCTGGGCGCCGCCACGGTCCGAATTGAAGGTGACCTGGGATCCGTCCGGCGAGTAAGACGGCGAGGTATCAATCGCCGGATGATCGGTGAGGCGCTCGATCAGGCGAGTGCGCAGATCCATTGTATAGATATCCGAGTTTCCCCGATCGGCAAACGTCATGATGACCCGCTCGCCATCGGGCGAGAAACGCGGAGCAAAAGTCATCCCTGGAAAGTCACCAAGGATTTCCTGCCGCCCACTATCGATATCTAGGATGTAAACGCGTGGTTTGTTGCCAAAGTAGGACAGGTAGGTAATTTCCTGCCGCTTCGGCGAGAAACGTGGCGTAAGGACCAGATAGGTCCCATCGGTGAGAAATCGATGGTTGTGCCCATCCTGGTCCATGATGGCGAGTCGTTTTACACGACGATCGCGGGCGCCGCTCTCCGACACGTAGACCACCCTAGTATCGAAATAGCCATCTTCGCCAGTAATTCGTTTGTAGATCGCGTCGGCAACAATGTGCGCGATGCGACGCCAATTCGCGGGCGTCGACGTGTAGACGAACCCGGCCATCTGCTGCTCGGCGAAAACGTCCCATAACCGAAACTGGACGTGGAGTTTGCCGTCTGATTTGAGCTCCACGCCACCGGTGACCAAGGCTTGCGAATCGATAAGACGCCAGTCCACAAATCGCGGTCGCACTAGCATTTCTTCCGGCTTTTGTATGAATACGCCGGGATCGATGGGTGCGAAAAGCCCCGATCGTGACAGGTTCGAACTGATCACTTCGGTGATGCCGCGGCCAATCTTTCTAGTATCGTCGTCAGCGCCGATAAAACGAGTTACGGCCAGCGGTAACGGGTCAATCTTCCCTGCGGTTATATCGATCTTGACCACCGCTTCGGCCGGCAATGCTAAGCAGGTAAACAGCCCAAGCATTGTCAATCCCAACAGTAATGTTTGTATTTCTAGTCGACGCGGTAGGCAGCGCATCGGTTATTCCTTCCTGCTATTCGGTTAGCCGAGCATGTCGCGTGGATCGAATGTGAATTCGAGATCCCGCCACTTGTTCGCTTCGCCCGGCGGTAGTTGAAGCGGATCTTTGGGGTCCGTACACGCACGAACTGCGCGCAGCGCGCTCTCCTCGAACGTCCGGAAGAACGCCTCGCCTGTTGTGCCTCTGCCGATCCGGTCAACCACAACGGGCGGGCGCACCAAGGTACCCTCACTGTTAAGTTCGACCCGGATCGTCACGCGCATATCCTGCAAATCCTTAGCGCCGCCCGGTAGGTACCAACAATCCAGCAGCTGGCGGCGGATGAAATCTATTTCACTGATCGTCGGTGCACTCGCGAGCTTCACCGGTTGTGCGCGCGATTTGATCTTAATGTCGTCGATCGTGCGTTTTTTCTTTTCCGCTTCGGTCGGCGGCGGCGGTGACTTCTTTTGTGGTGTCTTGTCCAACAATGCGCTGATCCGGTTCGGATCAAACTTTGCCTCCGCTTGCGGGCGAGCCAACGGCCTGGGCGCGAGCCGCTGAACGAGTTTCTTTTTGGGCTTGGTGACCGGCTTAGTCACAGGTTTAGGTGCCGGTTTTGCCATCGGCTTGGGCGGCTCCGGCAGTGGCTTGGTTTCCAGCTTCGATGGTTCGATTTCCTTCGGCTTCGGTTCGAGCTTCTTGGGTTTGGGTAACGGCGATGGCTCCAGCTGCAGCTCCGCAACTTCAGTTTCCTGCGGCAGCGGCGGTGGTGGCAACGCCGGCAAGTCGGGCTTGGCAATCGGTTTGGACGGAGGTAGCGGGGCCTTCGGAGGTGGCGGTTTAGCCGGCTCAGGCTTCGCCTTCACTTCGGGCTTTGGTTGCGGCTTCGGTGGTTCAGATTCGTCCTTCACCTTCGGTGTTGTCACTTCATCAATCATCACCAATTCGACTGGGATCGGCGCCGGCATCGCTGCCGGCGGCGTGAACAGTACCGGCACGCCCCAATAGGCGATGACCAAAATACCCACATGGAACGTGGCAGATATGGCGAAGCTGATTTGCAACGATCAGTTCTCTTTTTTCTCGCCGCCACCCTCGCGCCGTCCTTGAGCCGCGATAGCGGCACGCGAATCGGTGATCAGGGCAACGCGATTGAACCCGGCTGCCGTAATGGTTCCCATTACCTGCATGACGCGCCCGTATTCGATGGCATTATCACCACGCACGAAGATGCGCGTGCCTGGCTTGCGCCCCGTGATTGCGATCAACCGCGGCACCAACTGCTCTAGGCGCACTTCGGTTTCTTGGAGATAAATCACACCTTGTGCGTCGACTGTGATCGCCAAGGGTTCGTCTTGGCCCTCTATTGTCGACGCTGCGGTTTTTGGCAAATCGATCGGTACGCCAACCGTCAACAGAGGCGCGGTAATCATGAAAACAACGAGCAAAACAAGCATGACATCGACGAACGGTGTGACGTTGATCTCGGCCATCGGTTGGTACCGATCCCGCGTTCCGCTCCGGTAGCGAGCCTGATTGAGATTGCCTGCCACGGCTATACGCGCTCCTCAAGCTGGCGTGAAAGAATGGCTTGAAACTCGCCGGCGAAACCGTCCAGCCGATTGGCGTAGCGCCCGACGTCGTTGGAAAACTTGTTGTAGGCGACAACCGCTGGAATCGCTGCCAACAAGCCGAGGGCTGTCGCAAGCAATGCTTCGGCGATGCCGGGCGCGACGATCGCGAGGCTTGTATTTTTGGTCAGTGCGATCGACTGGAAACTGTTCATGATGCCCCACACGGTGCCAAACAGCCCGACGAACGGCGCCGTCGAGCCGACCGTGGCCAGGAAACCCAGATAACGCTCGAGCCCGGCCATCTCGCGATTGTGAGCAAGTTGCATCGCTTGGCCGATGCGCTCACGTAAACCGGCCCTCAGCGTGTCCTCACTGACCAGCCCGCGTTCGGTGGCTCTGCGCCACTCCCGCATCGCCGAAGCGAACAGAATTGCCATTGGGTGATCGGGCGATTGACCCTGGCTGTCGAATAATTCCTCGAGGGACCCGCCCGACCAGAATGCAGATTCGAACTGGTCGGCTTGGTCGGTCAATCGTCTAAACCGAATGAATTTCTCAAAAATGATTGCCCAGCTCCATACCGAAACACCGAGCAACAACAGCATAACGATCTTGACGACAACGTCGGCCCGCAAGATCAGCGCCCAAAGTGAAAGATCGGCGGGAACTGATCCCGCCAGAACAGCGGCGTCTACGGCTTGGTTTTCCATACTCTGGCTCAGCTACGTTGCAATGAAGCGTCTAAGTTGATCCCTAACCGGCGGTGGCAAACGAGCGGCCCGGCTAGTTCGATCAATACATGCGATTCGCACCCGGCACCGCGCCAACTCGGTTTCGTCGCGCCTCACGAACTGTTCGGCAATCAAGCTCGCACCGCGCAAATCCGTAAGCTGCGTATAGATCTGAATTTCGTCGTCCAATCGGGCCGGCGAAAAGTATTCGATCTCGCATCTCCGCACTGTGAGAGCGAGTTCATGATCGCGCCACAACGTTGAATGATCAACACCGGCAAGACGCAAAAAATCGGTCCGACCACGTTCGATAAACTTGAGGTAGTTGGCGTAGTAAACGAAACCGCTAACATCGGTGTCCTCGTAATAGACGCGAAGGGGCAACACATGACCGTCAGCGACGAGTCGCCCGCACGCGGCGCCAAATTTCGCGCCGTCAATACCGTCATTGGCGTCGTTGCTATTGTATGCTGGATTCGTCATCAGTTTCTTCTGGTCGCGCGAGGAGATCCAACTGCGCTTCCAGCGCGGGCGGAACATCAAGCCCGAGATGGCTATAAGCGGTGCGCAGCAGAACCCTGCCGCGCGGCGTACGTTGAACAAGCCCTTGCTGAATAAGAAAGGGCTCGATGATTTCTTCGATTGCATCGCGCGGTTCGGACAACGCCGCGGCCATCGTTTCAATCCCGACCGGTCCGCCGCCAAATACGCCGGCGATCTGGTTGAGGTAGCGGCGATCCATCGAATCCAGGCCGAGCTCATCGACTTCGAGGCGGCGCAGCGCCTCATCAGAAACGCGCGCGTCGATCGACCCATCGCCGGCAACTGAGGCAAAATCTCGCACCCGCCTCAGCAACCTCCCGGCTATGCGGGGCGATCCGCGAGAGCGCCGGGCAATTTCGCGCGCCCCCTCGGGCGTAAACGGCGCATCGAGAAGGCGGGCGCCGCGTATGACGATTTTTGTCAGATCATCAACGCCGTAAAAATTTAGCCGGGCAGGAATACCAAACCGATCGCGCAGCGGGGTAGTGAGTAATCCGGATCGCGTCGTCGCACCAACCAACGTAAAGCGACAGAGATCGATGCGGACAGAGCGCGCTGCCGGCCCCTCCCCGATGATCAAGTCGAGCTGGAAGTCCTCCATTGCCGGGTAAAGAATCTCCTCGACCGCCGGTGTGAGCCGATGGATTTCATCGATGAACAGAACATCGTGCTCCTGCAAATTGGTCAGAACCGCGGCGAGATCGCCTGCCCGCTGGATCACAGGTCCCGACGTCGTGCGGATGCCGACGCCAAGTTCACGCGCGACTATTTGCGCAAGCGTGGTCTTGCCCAATCCCGGCGGCCCCACCAGAAGCACATGATCGAGCGCATCGCCGCGCACCCGCGCCGCGTCGATAAAAACGCGGAGATTCTCACGGACCCGATCCTGCCCCACGAACTCGTCGAGTCGAGCCGGCCGCAGGCCAACGTGGTTAAAATCGGCTTCGGTTTCATCGGTCGCTACCAGGCGTTGATCGCTCACTGTGCCAATTCCTTGAGGCCTTCCCGGATCAACGCACCGACCTCCGCCGATGCCCCCAGCGAATGCCGCGCTCGCGACACCGCGCCAAAGGCTTCAACCCGGCGGTAACCGAGGTTCACGAGCGCTGACACGGCATCGGCGTTTGCATCGTTTTCAACCGAACCCTTTGCCGGTGCTGCACCGGCAAAGGTGGTTGGCGCCAGGTCGCCGATTTTGTCTTTGAGTTCGCTGACGAGGCGCTTGCCGAGCTTTGGACCAACACCATTTGCCTGGGTCAGCATGGCCGCATCTTGGGCAAGGATGGCTTCAACCAACTCGTCGGCTGAAAGCGTGTCGAGCACGCCTAAAGCCATTCGTGCACCAACCCCCTGCACCGTCTGCAGGAGACGGAACCAGGTGCGTTCTTCGGGCAGGGGAAAGCCATAGAGATGGATGTGATCCTCGCGAACATGCGTATCGATCAACATGCTGATCGTGCTGCCGAGTGCGCCAACGCTCCGCAGGGTCCGGGCCGAGCAATAAACCAGATAGCCGACGCCGCCGGTGTCAACGACGATCCAGCCGTCACCAACAAAATCAAGAAGCCCGGTCAATTTCGCAATCACGCGCCACCTCCGGCGGTCGCCAACACGACGGCTGCGGCAATCGGGCTGTTCCGGTGATGAACGTGACAAATCGCGACAGCCAGCGCATCTGCAGCATCAGCTTGGTCGACGTCCGCCCCCGGAACCAGCATCCGAACCATCATCCGCACTTGCTTCTTATCGGCGTGGCCGACACCGACCAGCGATTTCTTGATCAGATTTGCGGCGTATTCGCTGACCGCGACACCAGCGAGCGCCGGCGCCAACATTACCACCCCACGTGCCTGCCCCAGCAGCAGGGTCGACGACGGATTTTTATTGACGAAGGTTTCTTCGACAGCGGCTTCATCGGGTAGAAATTCGGTAATAACGTCAAGCACGCCGATATGGATTTGACGCAAGCGTTCCGACAGCGGCGCCGAGCTATCACTCGATATCGCGCCGTGGGCGACGTGATGAAGGTTGTTGCCGCGGGCGTCGATAACGCCCCACCCGGTCGTCCTGAGGCCCGGATCGAGACCGATGATGATCATTCGACAATCACCCTCATCGGCTGGACAGAGAGACTGGAACTAGGCACTGAGTTTGTCGATAATCTCGTCGGCAACGTCAAAATTCGCCGACACGTTTTGCACATCGTCGCTCTCTTCGAGCGCTTCGATCATCTTGAAAAGCGTGCTCGCCTTGTCCTCGTCGATCGCTACGGTGGATGCCGGTTTCCAGATCAACTCGGCACTCTCCGGCGATCCGAAGCGTTGCTCAAGCGCGTCGCGCACCTCGTGAAAAGCCTCTGGCGGACAGACCAACTCATGTCCGATTTCGTCCGACAGGCAATCGTCGGCACCGACTTCGATCGCCGCTTCCAACATATCGTCATTCGACGCCGTTTCCACGGGATAGTTGATTTGGCCGACGCGACTGAACTGAAAGGAGACGCTGTTGGTTTCTCCGAGCGTTCCACCATTCTTTGAAAACGCGGTTCGGACTTCGGACGCAGTGCGATTACGGTTGTCGGTAAGCGCCTCGACGATGATCGCCACACCGCCGACGCCGTACCCTTCATAGCGGATCTCTTCGTAGCTATTCCCCTCCGTGTCGCTCGAGCCTCGCTTTACGGCGTTTTCGATATTATCCCTTGGCATGTTGGCCGACCGGGCCGCTGCCATGGCCGTGCGCAGTCGGGGATTCATCTCCGGATCGGGGAGACCAGATCGCGCCGCGACAGTGATCTCTCGGGCCAGTTTGCCGAACACTTTGGCGCGCTTTTTGTCTTGGGCGCCCTTTCGGTGCATCCGATTTTTGAACTGCGAGTGGCCCGCCATATCAATATCTAACTGCGTCGCGACAAGGAAACGCTACATGGAGTGGAGTAACACAGATGTATATACCAGATCGTGTTTGAAGGCGCACGACACGAGGGTCACCAATCCCAAACCAATGTGGCGATATTGGGGCGTACAAAACCGCCCGTTCATCTACTGAACATCGGCTACTGAACGATCGGCGCCTCATTGGTCGGCAATGGCCAAGCCGGCGCGAGAATGCCACCCTGCCGTAGCGGCCCAATATAGGTTGCCAGCCCGGTCGCATCATCAGTCTCGACGTAAACACCACAGATTGTGGCTTCACCTTGGGCAGGGGTGAAGCGGCCGTTGGGAATTTTGCGCCGGAACCGATTGAGCGGTTCCTCTTTCTCCATGCCGATGATCGAATCATAGTCACCGCACATACCTGCGTCGGTTTGGTAGGCCGTACCACCGGGGAGAACGCGCCAGTCAGAAGTTGGGATATGCGTGTGCGAACCAACCACCAGCGATGCGCGTCCGTCGACAGCAACCCCGATCGCTGATTTTTCGCTTGAGGCTTCGCCGTGTGCGTCGATGACGATCGCATCAACGGTTCGACCCAGTCGCTGTTTATCGAGTTCGGTCTCGATGCAGTCAAACGGATCGTCGAGGGGATCCATAAAGACTCGCGTCATGACATTAAGAACCAGCACCTTTTTCCCGTTTCTGGCTTCGTAGGTACAGGCGCCGCGCCCGGGCGTGCCGGCGGGATAGTTTTGCGGACGCAAAAGTCGAGAGTCGCGGTCGATGTATTCCATTACCTCGCGTTGGGCCCATACGTGATTGCCGGTGGTAACGACATCGACACCGGCCGCGTGAAGCTCCTCGCAAATCTTGCCGGTGATGCCAAATCCCGCCGCTGCGTTTTCTCCATTCACGATCACGAAATCCAGATCGAGCCGCGAACGGATGTCGGGCAAGCGCTCGCAGACAGCGCTCCGGCCGGATCGGCCAACCGTGTCACCAAGGAAAAGAATTTTCACGGAACTTGCTTCACACCAATTTCAGTCACGATCCAGTCCAATCGTTCGTCGCTTTCATCATGCGGTAGTTTTTCGTAACGTTGACACTCATAGCAGATACCGATCGTCACCGGCTGATCTACGACCCCCGCGGCACCGCGCAATGTATCGAGCGTGCGATCATAGTAGCCGCCGCCATAGCCCAACCGGTAGCCTGCGTTGTCGATGGCGAGAGCCGGGACAAACAACGCACCTGGGACCAGTTCCGGCACGCTATCGGGGGGTACAGAGGTGCCAAAAACCGATCTCACAAGTGTCGCTCCGGGAGCCCATGCACGAAAAGCCAACGGAGCGTCGCGTTTCACAACAACGGGCAACGCCATAGGGTGCCCGATCTCATGAAAGGTATTCATCAGTGGCCGTACGTCGATCTCATCGCCAATCGGCCAATACCCACTCACGATCGACCCGGCGGCGATCGCGATTGAATCAATAATGCGTTTGAAAAGCCCATCAGCGGCACTAGACGCGACCGCGCGCGGTATTCGCGATCGACGCTCTCGCGCATCACGCCGCAGAGCCAGCTTTTTTTCTTGCAATATCACCGTCGCGCTCGCGGGCATCTTAGCCAACGCGAGAGGAGGTTGGGCGGGACCGTCTCGGCCGTCGGTCTAGAGGATCCTCTGTGGCCTGCAAAAGCAGGTGGGCGCCATATACCGGAACCACGGCTCCGGCAGGGACAGCTCCCGAAGAATCGTTATTGGCCCCAGGGAAAATAAGGCCGTCGCACCAGACAGAACCCGCCCACCCCAAACTTAGGTTTTCTCGAGGCTGGCGGCAATGCCCTCGATGCGCTGGGCAACCGTGCTGAGTGCATCAGTAGCGGCCTCGGCGAGTGCGTTATTGGCTTTTACGGAGTCTGGTGAGACCGTAGATGTCGATTTTTGCGCCGTTTCAAGCTTGTCGACGGTCTCTGCAAGTTCGTCGGCGATGACCAACCCCGCCATCAACATCAATCGCGCCTCGCCCACCTGTCCTATCGATTTCGTCAACTCGGTGACTTTTCGGTCGACGTAGTCAGCAAGATTAAGCAGGTGCTCCTCCTCACCGTCGTCGCATGCAACCTGGTAGGTACGACCGTTGATAGAGACTTCTATCTGCGCCACGTCTTAATCCAGTACGCTTTTTAGCTGGCCGATAGTCGCATCGAGGCGTTTTGTCACTTGGGCGATCGTTTGCTCAAGTTCGGCATAACTCGCCTGCACATTGGCCAATCGATCGTTCAGCATGTCATGATCTGAGCTCAGGGTTGTCAGCTGAGCACCAAGAACTTCGCGCTCGCTGCTCAACTTGGTTGCCTCCTCAGAAGCACGTTCTCCAACACCCTTGACCGCCGACTCCAATTTTCCAAGCGCGTCTTCTAGACGGGCACTCTCTTGCCCCAATTTAGCCGTCGGGTCGTCTGCCATGTAATCCGATACCTCCTCCGACATAAAGCACGCTTGCGGAATCGCATTCCGTCGGGCGCGCCAGAATAGTTGTCAGGGCCGAAATGCGTCAACCTTGTGCTCTCGAACCGACCGTGGATTCCTCGGTTGACGCCGAGGGGATTGGGGGCCATTTTGCCGACGCATTTCCGATCTCGGAAATAGAACTTATCCCGCGAAGAAGTCGAAAATGAGCGTACGCGAAGCCCGGAAGAATGCCGCGCCGCAAGCGGCCGTCAAATCCGCGTCCGGCGGCCTTGTCCATGCCGCAAGCCATGCTGAGATGGCCAACGCGATTCGAGCGCTTACCATGGATGCGGTTCAGGCGGCTAACTCTGGCCATCCCGGCATGCCAATGGGTATGGCCGATATCGCGACGGTTCTGTTTCAGCGCTACTTAACATTCGATCCTAATCAACCGGATTGGCCCGATCGCGACCGCTTCGTTTTGTCGGCTGGTCACGGATCGATGCTGCTCTACAGCTTGCTTTTTCTGACCGGATATCCGGGGATGAGCATCGACGATATCAAGCACTTTCGACAGCTTGGAAGCCACACGCCCGGGCATCCGGAATTTGGCGCCGCCGCAGGGATCGAGACCACCACCGGGCCGCTCGGTCAGGGCTTGGCCAATGCGGTGGGCATGGCTCTGGGTGAACGGCATCTCGCGGCGCATTTCGGCGAAGAACTTGTCAACCACTATACCTACGCTTTGGCTGGCGATGGCTGCCTGATGGAAGGCATCAGCCAGGAAGCCATTTCACTCGCCGGGCATCTTCAGCTCCGCAAATTGATCGTACTGTTTGACGACAATCAGATCTCGATCGACGGCCCGACATCGCTCACTACAAGCGATGACGTCGCGGCGAGATTCGCTGCCTGTGGGTGGGATACCTGGTCGATCGACGGACACGATACTGACCAAATAGCCGATGCGATCGCTGCAGCGCGCGAATCGGCGCGTCCCGCTCTCGTTGCTTGCCGAACGGTCATCGGATTTGGGGCGCCGAACAAGCAGGGCACCGCCGCCACTCACGGGTCTCCGCTCGGCGCAGAGGAGATTGAGGCGGCACGTGCGCAATTGGGTTGGCCGTCCCCGCCGTTCGATATTCCAGCGCACATTCTCCGGGCGTGGCGCGATATCGGCGCGCGCGGCGCGGCGACCGCCGACGCTTGGCAATCCCGCTTACAGTCGGCGGCGCCCGATACTCGTTCTGATTTCGAACGCCGCCTGGCGGGAGATCTTCCGAACAATTTCGACGCGACGGTGCGCGACTTGAAATCGGATCTCGTTGAAACAATCGCCAAGGCTGGCGAAAAGCTCGCGACGAGAAAGGCCTCGCAGAATGTTCTTAAATGCCTGAATTCTGCGGTCCCTGAATTGCTCGGTGGTTCGGCCGATCTTACCGGATCAAATCTTACTCGCACCGACGAACTCAGACCGTTTAGTGCTGATAATTATGGCGGCCGCTACATCTATTATGGCGTCCGCGAACACGCGATGGCGGCGGTCATGAATGGGCTGGCCTTGCATCGCGGTATCATCCCCTATGGCGGAACGTTTCTTGTCTTCACCGACTATATGCGCCCGGCGTTGCGTCTTTCCGCGCTGATCGGTCTGCGTGTCGTCTATGTAATGACCCACGACTCGATCGGGTTGGGCGAGGATGGGCCCACCCACCAACCCGTCGAGCATCTCGCCGCGTTACGCGCGATCCCAAACCTTCAGGTCATGCGCCCCGCCGATGCTGTCGAAACGGCTGAGTGCTGGGCCCTGGCACTCGCCGCCCCCGCCACCCCGACGGTCATCTCGTTAACGCGCCAAGGCGTTCCTCCGGTGCGCCTTGCGCACACCGACGAGAACCTCTGCGCCCGAGGTGCATACGAATTGGTGGCTGCGTCGGGTCCTGCGAAAGCGACGATTTTCGCTACGGGTTCGGAGATAGCGATCGCGACGACGGCGCGCGAAACCCTCGAGGCGGACGGTACGCCGACCCGTGTGGTATCGGTCCCGTGTCAGGAATTGTTCGCATCACAAGACGACGCCTACCGCCGGAACATTCTCGGGCCCAATACCGTACGCGTTGCCGTCGAGGCCGCGACTGAAATGGGATGGGAGCGCTACATCGGCGCTGACGGCGGCTTTGTCGGGATGACGAGTTTTGGTGCATCCGCGCCCGCGGATACACTCTACGAACATTTCAGAATTACTGCCGACACGGTGGTTGAGGCAGTTCGCAAACGATTGAGCTAATACAGTGAGCGTATCAACCCTTCCACAACGATGATCTGAGATTTGAGGAGCAATATGCCAGTTCGGGTAGCGATCAACGGCTTTGGGCGGATTGGCCGCCTGGCCCTAAGAGCAATCTTCGAGAGCGGCCGCCGGGACGTCAAAATCTTGGCGATCAACGATCTTGCGCCGGTTGAAACACACGCGCATCTATTGCGCCACGATTCTTCGCATGGGCCGTTTCCTGGCCTAGTGCGCGCCTCCAAGAACGCACTGGGCATCGGCAAAGACAAAATAAAGGTATTTGCCGAACGCGATCCCAAGGCACTCCCATGGGGCGATCTCGGGATTGATGTGGTGCTCGAATGCACCGGTTTATTCACCGATCGTGAAAAAGCAGCAGCCCACATCGCCGCGGGCGCGAAACGGGTTTTGATTTCGGCACCGGCAAAAGGGGCTGATCTAACGGTGGTATACGGGGTCAATGATAAGAAGCTCCGCAAAAGCCACCGGGTCGTCTCGAACGCTTCGTGCACAACCAACTGTCTGGCGCCTGTCGCTGCCGTTCTCGACAAAGAAATCGGGATCGCACAAGGCTTTATGACGACCGTACATGCCTACACCGCTGATCAGCGAATCGTCGATACGTTGCATGGCGACCTAAGGCGTGCGCGCGCCGCAGCCACATCGATGATACCAACCTCAACCGGCGCCGCCCGAGCCGTCGGGCTCGTGCTACCCGAGCTTGCCGGCAAACTCGACGGTACCGCGATTCGCGTGCCCACTGCGAACGTCTCGCTGATCGACTTTACCTTTACGGCCAAGCGCAAAACGACCATCGATGAAATAAACGGGGCAATGAGCAAGGCCGCAGCAGGGCGCCTCAAGGGTGTTTTGGCGACCAACGATGAGCCCTTGGTTTCGATCGATTTTAACCACAACCCCGCAAGTTCAACGATCGACTTGAGCGAAACTCAGGTCATTGATGGAAATTTCGCGCGGGTGTTGTCGTGGTACGACAATGAGTGGGGCTTCGCTAATCGTATGGCGGATACCGCCGTTGCGATGGGTAAACTTGGTTAAGCCTAGCTAAAGGGTGTGTTTTCCGACGTCGCGTCCGACACGCGGAAATTGCGGTCCCATAATCGAATAGCCATGAAGGTAGACAAGGCAGACGATGGATTAACCGTCCGCCATGTGGTTTTTCACTCACTCAGCGATGCGAAGGCGGCGCTCGAGGCGGGCAAGCCAATGTCGACCAGCGTTTTTTTATGCACCGCTCGCGGCGCCGTACGCTACGCCGGACCTAATTACCTGATTGATGTCGTCCGCCTCGCGATCGTAGAGACCGGAAGCCGCAGCAATATCGAGACATCAGCACTGATAGATTGTCGCGACGAACCGGCGTTGGTCTTCGCTGCGCTCCGCGCCGGTTGGCAAGGGATCGTCTATGATGGTGCCAGGTCCTATCGAACTGAGGTTGAGGCTGCGGTTGCCGCCCATCGCGCCACGCTCTTGAACCGCCCTCCCCGCGCCCTGGATCTGCTTGACGTGCCCGATCCGACCGCAGCGTGCCGTAAGTGGTATGTCAAATGAACCAATTTCAACCCACTCGGTTCGTTGCGAAGCCGAGTCACAATTGGAATGGAATCGTCTGATGCGAGGGGAGAAACCATGACCGAAGATCTGGGACAAATCGCCAAGTCGCTCGTCGCGCCGAGCAAAGGCATTCTTGCAGCCGACGAAAGCACCGGCACCATAGAAAAGCGCCTTTCGAGCATTAATGTTCCCTCGACTGAAGACAATCGGCGGGCCTACCGGGAGCTTCTCTTCTCCACCGCCAAGGCAGCGCCGTTTATCGGTGGGGTGATCCTCTACGACGAAACGTTGCGCCAGTCGGCGGCCGACGGCACCCCCTTCCCGGAATTGCTCGCGAATCAGGGCATAATCCCCGGAATCAAAGTCGACCAAGGAGCCAAAGCTCTCGCAGGAGCTGGTGGCGAAAAAATTACCGAAGGCCTCGATGGCCTCCGCGAGCGTCTCGCTGAATATCACGCGCTCGGCGCCCGCTTTACCAAATGGCGCGCGGTTATCACGATCGGGGACGAGATACCAAGTCGATACTGCATCGATACCAACGCCCACGCGCTGGCCCGCTACGCGGCGCTTTCACAGGAAGCTGGGTTGGTCCCAATCGTCGAACCCGAGGTGCTGATGGATGGCGCGCACGATATCGAGCGCTGCCGTGATGTCACCGAGGCGACACTAAGCCAGGTGTTCCGCGCGTTATTTGATCAGCGTGTGGTACTGGAGCACATGCTGCTCAAGCCGAACATGGTGATTGCCGGCAGCGCGTGCGCGCCCCCCGGCAGCATCGGCGATGTCGCCGACGCAACGGTCGTGAGCCTTGTGCGCACGGTTCCGGGCGCAGTCCCGGGCGTCGTATTCCTGTCCGGAGGTCAGAGTGAGGAACAAGCTACAGCGCATCTCAACGCGATGAACAAACGTCATCCGGATCTCCCGTGGCAGCTTAGCTTTTCCTACGGCCGTGCCCTGCAGGCGTCGGTATTAACAACCTGGGGCGGAGATCCGGGCAAAATCGCGGCAGCCCAGGCCGTCTATGAACACCGCGCGCGACTAAACGGCGCCGCCCGTTCAGGCACGTACGTCGCGAGCATGGAAAGCGAGGTCGCCGATGCCTGAACAGATGTGCCGGCTCAGTGCTCAGGAGCAATTGCGACGATGAACGCTCCAGCAATCCGCTGTCGGCTTTACCTGATAACCCCGCCGCAGATCGATCTCTCAACGTTTCCCGACCGGCTCGCCAACACCTTGGATGGTGGCGATGTGGCGTGCTTACAACTGCGCTTAAAGGAAACCGCCGATGAACAGATTCTCGAAGCCGGCCACGCAATCCGTCTGATCTGTCATGAGCATGATGTTGCGCTTCTAATTAACGATCGTCCCGATCTCGCTGCGGAGATCGAGGCCGATGGCGTGCATATCGGCCAGAGCGACGCATCCTATGAGGATGCGCGCCGTTCGCTCGGCGCAGACGTCATTGTCGGCGTCACCTGCCACGCCTCACGTGATCTCGCGATGGCAGCCGGTGAGCAGGGCGCCGACTACGTCGCATTCGGCGCGTTCTTTCCGACCCAAACCAAGCAGGCCAAAGCCTCTGCCGATCCAGATGTTTTGACCTGGTGGCAGGAAGTTTTTGAAATTCCATGTGTCGCCATTGGCGGCATAACGGTCGATACTTGTGCCTCGCTAGCACGCGCTGGAGCCGATTTTGTGGCCGTTTCGTCAGGCGTTTGGGACTTCGGCGAAGGACCGAAGGCTGCGGTTACGGCGTTCAACCGCACTCTCAACGAAGTCTATCAGGGATAGACTAGCGTCGGTTTCAGGGGCACAGAGGCCTCGCCTCGGCCCGGTCGTCTATTTTGCGGCGACGATCATGATTTCGATGAGAAATTCCGGCCGTGCGAGTTGCGAGTGAACACACGCGCGCACCGGCATGTTTTCCGGATCGAGCCAAGCGTTCCAAACTTCATTCATAGCGGCGAAGTTGTCGAAGTCGGTAATCCAGATCTGGGTCGTTAGAATTTTCGACTTGTTGCTTCCGACCGCCGCGAGCTGGCGCTCGATGTTTTCTAGAATCTGGCGGGTTTGATCCTGGATATCGGGCTGTGGGTCTTTTGCAACCTGACCAGCGAGATAAATCGTGTCGTTATGGACGACGATCGAACTCATATGGGGCCCCGCACCTAGGCGCGGTTCGATACGCTCAATCGTCATTGTGGGCCTCCCCTAATTATGAACGCTGACACCGTCCGATTCGTTGCCGGACATCGACAGGCTTCGCAGACTTGATATGAAAGGTCAAGTAAACCGCCAAGTGTTTGATTCGGACATCAACGAGGTGATAGGTTCCCGCGCCGAGCGGATATTTGTGCCATGTTGCCAAACCGCGAACGCGGTTCCCGGTAGTTGGAATTTAAACTATGAAAATCAAGGGCAACTCCGTTCGTCCCGGAATGGTGCTCGAACACAATGGCGAGCTTTGGCTTGCCGTACGTTCTCAACACACGATGCCCGGCAAGGGCGGCGCCTACCAGCAGGTGGAACTGAAGAACGTCCGCACCGGTAGCAAACTCAACGAGCGGTTTCGGGCTACCGAGGATATCGATCGCGTGCGCCTGGACCAGAGCGACTTTCAATACCTCTATGGCGATGACAACCTGCTCACCTTCATGGATACGCAGTCGTTCGAACAGATCGAAGTTGAGCGCGCCCTGCTCGGCGAAAACGCGTCCTATCTCCAAGACGGTATGGTCGTCACGATCGAAAGCTATGAAGAGCGCCCGATTGGGGTTTCGCTGCCGGAGACCGTGGTATTGGCAATCACAGAAACTGAAGCCGTCGTTAAAGGGCAAACCGCCGCAGCGTCGTACAAGCCAGCAACGCTCGAGAACGGACTCCGGATTATGGTGCCGCCATTTGTTGAGCGCGGCACGCGAGTCGTCGTAAATACCGCGGACGGCAGTTACGCAAAGCGCGCCGACGTTTAGCGTCGAATCGCCGAAAAAGGAAGCCGACAGATGGCCCTGAGATCGGCGTTGATTAACGTGATGGCTGCGGCGTCTCATAAGGCAGCGCGTGGATTACTGCGCGACTTTGGCGAGGTCGAACAACTCCAGGTTTCAAAAAAAGGGCCGGCGGATTTCGTCACCGCCGCCGACATCCGTGCCGAGCGCATTATGCTCGACGAACTTGCTCGCGCCCGACCAAACTATGGCAGCCTGAGCGAAGAGGGCGGCATCACCGAAGGCCGCGAATCGACCAGACGCTGGTTGGTAGATCCGCTCGACGGAACGACTAATTATCTTCACGGCGTTCCCCATTTTTGTATTTCGATCGGACTCGAGGAAGATGGTCAGATCGTTGCCGGAACCATCTACGATCCATTGAGAAATGAAATGTTTTGGGCCGAGAAGGGAACCGGCGCCTACCTGAATGATCGCCGGCTACGTGTTTCGGCCCGCGGTGAGCTTCAAGACGCGATCGTAGCGACTGGGGTGCCTCATCACGGACGGCCCGGGCATGAACCCTTCCTCGAACAACTGTCAGCCGTGATGAAAGAGGTCTCGGGTATCCGACGTCTGGGATCGGCGGCACTCGACCTCGCTTACGTTGCGGCCGGACGCTACGAAGGGTATTGGGAGGCGGGGTTGAGCCCATGGGACCTGGCCGCTGGTATCATTATCGTACGCGAGGCGGGCGGTTTTGTTAGCGACCTGAGCGGTGGCGATACAATGCTCCGCTCGGGTGACGTGATTGCCGCAAATGATAGTCTTCACCGTCAGTTCGTTTCGGTAATTGGCGCCTAATGCGCAATAAAAACGGAGCGACTACCCCGATGCTTGAGAGTTGTAGGAATTCAGACCGCAAGCTATCGTTCCCCACCATCGTGATCGGGAGGATTTGGCCCTGACGACTGCGGACAGAGTGCGTGCAAATCAATCGCGGAGCTACACCCGGCGAGGTCGAAGGGCTGGGTTGAAAAGCGGTGCGATCAGCGGTTTTCTGGCGCTAGCGATCTGTAGCGGTAGTACCGAAATTCGTGCCCAAGAAACCGTCGTGATCGGCGGCAGTGGATTACCAGCGGTCGAAGTCCATCTGGAAACGGCGCTGGCGCCTACTGGCAGCGTTTTGCGCGTGCCGCGGGGCGGTCCAGGCGAACGAGGATTGTTGCTTGGTGAGCGTCCGCCATTGGTC
>CAUZWH010000008.1:0-19639 GCA_963583675.1 Alphaproteobacteria bacterium | reverse complement strand
TCGCTCCTGGATCATACGACGGTCGTAATGGGCAGCAATTTTGGGGACGCCTCAAACCACACCTGCCATCGGTTACCGATCCTTGTGGCCGGTGGCGGTTATAAGCATCAGCAGCATCGGGTGGTAGAGCAGGGGACCCCGCTCTGTAATCTTTGGCTCGAGCTGCTTAATCGGCACAATGTAGACGCAGGCACCTTTGGCAGTGGCAATAACAACATGCAGTTGCTCGGTGTTTGACCAAGCGCGGTTTTCTCAGCACAAATCGCCTGCGTCAATCGCGACCCGTTCGACAACCGCGCGAAGCCTGCTTAATGTTGAAGATGTAAAGTGCGGGTGAGAGGACTTGAACCTCCACGACCTTTCGGCCACTAGATCCTAAACGCCCTCGATAGGCCTTTAGAAATTGAACACATTTTGAATAGTGCCCAAATACAGTTGTTTTGATGCATTGGATACTTATGGCATCGAACGTGAACAGGCATTGAATAGACAAAAAATGTCCATTTTGATGTCCACTTTTTATTGAGGGAACCTTTTCGGTTCTATGCGGAAAGCATTGCGGCCGATAACTCACGACAAGGTCGAGCTTCGCAATCGCTCAATCTTGTCGGACTGGTTGTAAGGCGCTTAATCTGGTTCTGAACGTCGTCGTTTCAGTTCACCTGAAAAAAATGATATGTTCCACTGAAATAGGCACGCGGCGAGCGCCGCCACCACAGCAACGGCTGCAGCGATAATGCAATAATAGACCCGCGAATAAATCGGGGGGTGTGGGTGCTGCAAAACAAATAGCACAACGGCCGCAATCGATGCGATAACAACACCGAATATAGAGGTGTTACGCCTGAATTTGTTCATCTGGATAGCAATCACCACTTCCACAATAGGCGCGTCCCGTAATCCTTGTTCCATATCCGATACCATGCGAACCACCCCTTTTTGAATTAGCAACGAACACAACCATTGTGCAACAGCGAGCAGCCGTTTCCTATTGAGGGCAACCAGCGAAACAAAAAGTTCCTAATTGTGGGGAAAAAAGAGCGACGGCAACGTGGGTTCGACGTTCGCGCGAGACCACAGGATTTTAGGCCCCTCCCACCCTCTATTTCTAAGGTCTGGCACGCCCTGTTTTCGCCCCGTATGCTGGAAGGGTCAAAACACTGAGGGCAATTCTATGAAGACGTACAGCAGACTTACTTTATCTTTCTTACTTCTGATTCTCGTAGTGCCGCAGGTGGGCGCAGATGAACACGAAGATGAATGGAATCAACTCAACGCACAAGTAGTAGCAAACTATAAAGCTGGTAAATATGGCGTCGCAGCGAAACTAGCCGAAAAGCAATTAGCGATTGCTGAAAAGCATTTACACACAAAACTCGTTGCTACCAGCCTGAACAACCTCGCCGCGCTCTACTACGACCAGGGCAAGTATGCCGAGGCGGAACCGCTCTACAAGCGTGCGCTAGCCATTTGGGAAAAAGCCCTCGGCCCGTATTGGAATTCCTATCAGTTATCGTACCAATTCGAGGGCGGATTCTGGTGAGGAGGCAATTTTATAGACTTTCATTCCTGCAGCGAGCATCTCTAACGAGAGAATAGGAGTTTTGAAATCGGTTCTAACAGCATCCAAGGATCGTGCACTGCAAGTCTAGTCCTTATCAGCGCGGAGCACTGAGACGAAGGCTTTCTGGGGGATGTTGACGCTGCCGAACTGCTTCATTTTCGCCTTGCCCTTTTTCTGTTTTTCGAGCAACTTTTTCTTCCGCGTCACGTCGCCCCCATACAGTTTATCGGTCACATCCTTGCGGTACGGCTGGATCGTCGTGCGGGCGATAATATTGCCACCGATCACGCCCTGGATTGGGATCTTGAACTGATGGCGCGGTATCTCCTTGGCCAGCCGTTCGCAATAGTGGAGCGCCCGAGTGCGCGCCTTGTCGCGATGCACCAGATAGGAGAGCGTATCGACCGGCTCCTTGTTGACCAGGATATCGACCTTTACCACATCAGTTTTTCGGTATTCGATGGGCTCGTAGTCAAACGATCCGTAGCCGCGCGTGATCATTTTGAGCTTGCCATAGAAATCAAACAGCACCTCACCGAGCGGCATCACGCTGGTGACTTCAATCCGCCCCGCCGACAAATAGTTCATCGTCTGACTCTCCGAGCGATGCTCACGGCAAAGCTCCATCACCGGACCGACATACTCTTCGGGTGTCAGAATCAAGGCCTTGATATAAGGCTCCGTAGCCGAGTCGATCTTCATCGGATCGGGCCAGTAGCTGGGGTTGTCGACCTCTATAGTCGAGCCATCTTTCAAGGTGAGCTGGTACTTCACCGAGGGGGCCGAAATGACCAGACCAATGTCAAATTCGCGCTGCAGCCGCTCTTGTATCACGTCCAAGTGCAGCAGACCGAGAAACCCACAACGAAATCCAAAGCCCAGCGCCGCAGAACTATCCTTTTCGTAAGTGAGTGCCGCATCGTTGATCGCCAGTTTGTCGAGCGCCTTGGTGAGGTCGATGTAGTCGCCCGTGTCCATGGGATAGATCGAAGAAAAGACGACCTGTTTGGCCTCCTGGTAGCCAGGGATCGGCTCGGCTGCCGGGCGAGATACGAGCGTGATCGTATCGCCGATCTCAATATCCTGCACACTCTTCACCCCGGCCACGATATAACCGACCTCGCCCGCGGTGAGCTGCGGCTTGGGATTGAGCTTCAACTGATTGGTGCCCAACTCATCGACCGTATAATCACGGCCCGAGTGCATGAAATGAATCGTCTCGCGTGCCTTGAGCGTCCCCTCCATCACCCTGCACTGCAGAATCACGCCCCGGTACTTATCAAAAAAGGCGTCGAAAACCAAGGCCTTCAGCGGCGCTTCGGGAGAACCCTGCGGACTTGGCAGCTGCGCAACTATCCCCGCCAGTAAGTCTTCGATTCCCGCGCCCGTCTTGGCCGAAACGGGCACCGCTGCAAACGGATCGAGCCCCAAATCGGCATCAATCTCCTCGCGGACCCGGTCAACGTCGGCCGCCGGGAGATCGATCTTATTGATTACCGGTAGCAACTCCAGCTCATGTTCCAGGGCCAGATAAAGATTGGCCACCGTCTGCGCTTCAACCCCCTGCGAAGCATCGATCACGATCAGCGCCCCATCACAGGCCATCAGCGAACGCCGCACCTCGTGCGAAAAATCAACATGACCAGGCGTATCGATCAGATTCAGTTGATAGTCCTGCCCGTCGGGCGAGCGATAGTCGAGCGTAATGGTATTGCTCTTAATCGTGATGCCCCGTTCCCGCTCGATATCCATCGAGTCGAGTATCTGGTCGTGAAACTCACGCTGCGTCACGCCCCCACAGGCCTGGATCAGTCGATCGGCCAGTGTCGATTTGCCGTGATCGATATGAGCAATAATGCAGAAATTACGAATATGTTTCATGCGTACGGTCTTGTAGAAAATGTGTCGGGAGCTCGCCTCAGGCTAAAATTCTAGTCCACGACGTGAGCTGCTGATAGGGACGCGAATCGCACAGCCAACGTCTGCCCGGCCTAACGCGGGAATGTTGCGGGTTCATTCCTCGAAAGCCGCAGCAACACGCCTAAGGATTGGCGACTGGAAAAGCGGCTAGCGCAGTTTCTCCTCAGTGTCAGGAAAGTTGTGTTGCACGAGTTCTTTGGTGAAGAGGCGGCAAATGTAGCGAAGTTTAATTGCCCTGCGTGTTCAAAAAACTCTGCCTGTTGGGAGCCATTGGCGGAGTCGTCGCTAGTCTCATTTGCGGACGGTTCTTGGGCCCCATCGGAAAGCACCGTGCCGCCCGGCGAAGGGGGCTTTCTCCTGCGGCCTGTTCCAGGCTTGTGTAGGTTGAACCAGTCGTAATCTTCCTCAGGCAGTGCGAGCATCGCTTCGTGGAAGGCGCGCTGGATAGATTTCAGAGTGTTTTGATTGGCTTTTTCTTCGGCAGCTTTCTGTTGTTGCTCAATGATGTCTTGGAGTTGAACTTGCAGCAGAGGTAGCACATCGAGAAATGTTTCGAAACGGTCATCGCGAATGACCCCCAGTCGAGTACCTGGCGACAAGTTGAGAAAAGGTGCGTCGATCACGCCTTGCAAAAAACCACCTTGCCAAGGGGTTTGGCGTAGATCCTCTATTTCGGTGACGTCTTCGATCACGCGTGTGCCTGAACGAAAGAGGCTCACGCAACGGTTCGCTTCTGGATCAGCAAGATAAAGCTCGGCCTGAACTTCGCCGAAGGGTGTCAATAACCTGGGCAGATTGTGCAGCAGTTGCCCCGAAAAGGCGCGTGGCACAACGCGATGTTCGGTTCGGGCTTGGCGGTTGACAGTGTAGTTGGGATCTCTTTTTGCCATGTGCATCCTGTACAACTCGCCATCGTTTCCAGACGAGATCAAATTCAACGTTTCGCCGACGGTCCAGAAGCTTAGCAATCCGATGCCAAACTCTCCTTGAATTCCGCGACTGCTTTGAGCGGATTCGATTGAGAAAGAGCGATGATACTAATGGCATTCCAGTCATCGCATCAGTTATCAGTTATTAGAAAGAGGGTGACGGAAAGTAAACTGCGCTACCTGAATTGACAGCCTCCCCTAAAATAGTACCAGGGTGAGTGAGAGAATCCATTCGGGCCGGAGGCCCGGAAAGGATTTTCTCAGATGAAGCAGAATCGACATACAGTGGATCAGGTTATTGCGAAGCTACGTCGTGCAGACGTGAATCTCGGCAAGGGCATGAAGGTGCCAGAGATCTGCAAGCAGCTTGAGGTCACAGAGCAGACGTATTACCGCTGGCGTCAGAAATACGGAGGCATGCAACCGGTGATGGCCAAGGAACTCAAGGCATTGCAGAAAGAGAATGCACGACTGAAGAAGCTAGTAGCTAACCAGGCTCTCGACATGGAGATATTGAAGGAAGCCTCAAAGGGAAACTGGTAAGCCCCGAACGTCGACGGCGAACAATCGCCGATGTGCGTCGCCGTTTGGGGCCAAAGAAGGTGTCAGAACGTCGCGCATGTCGAGTGCTCGGTCAAGCTCGCAGCACCCAGCGATACCAGTCCTGTCGCCCGAATGACGAACGACTGTTACTTCGCGAGATGCGTAAGTTGGCCAGGCAACGTCCACGCTATGGTGCAGAGCGAATTCATGATCTGCTTGTGAAGCGTGATTGGCGTGTGAACCTCAAACGGGTTCACCGATTATGGAAGCAAGAAAACATGCAAGTGCCTAGAAAACAGCATCGCAGGCGACGTTTTTCAGGTGGCAGCGAGAATGGCTGTGTGCGTCACCGCGCTCAGCACAAGGACCACGTCTGGTCCTACGACTTTTTGACAGATCGGACAGAGGATGGACGTCAGTTGAGATTATTGGCCGTGATCGATGAGTACACTCGCGAATGCCTGGCCATAGAAGTAGGCCGTTCGTTTACGTCCCAGGACGTGATCGGTGTTCTGCAGTACCTCTTTGCGGTGCGTGGTACACCGCAGCACATTCGCAGTGACAATGGGCCGGAATTCGTGGCCAAGTCAGTTCGTCGCTGGCTAGCACAAGCCAATGTGAAGACACTGTTCATTGCCAAGGGCAGCCCTTGGGAAAACGGCTATGTCAAATCGTTCAACGGTAAACTACGCGACGAGCTTCTCAACGGAGAATTGTTCTTGAGCTTAGAGGACGCCCGCTGGGTGATCGACCGCTGGCGGATGGATTACAACCACCACCGCATCCACAGTTCATTGAATTATCAGACCCCCGCCGCGTATGCGGCCAGCTGCGTTCTTCCGGCTTCGGCTACGCCTACGCCTCCAGAACGCAGCCGTTTAATTAACCCGGATTCTCTCACTCACCCTGGTACAAACTCTGGGGGGTAGGCACTGGAGAAGATCGCCACGGAGTCGAATCTCCAGGTTATCCTGGGCGAGAAGGGTTTGGCGGATCGAGTAGTAAATCTGCTCTAGTGAGCAGACGATCGACTTGATGCAATCGGACCTTCATGAAGTAGCAAGAACACCCCTGGTTCAGCAATGGGCCAGGGGTTTCTTTTGAGATGCCTCACGGCTCCGCTAATTGTCGGGCACCACTAAATGTCGGATTCCTCTATATATCAAACTCCTCGTTCCAGACAGACTGGTAGGCGCCGATCGACTCGAAGTACGACAGTAATGCGGCGAAGAACTTGTGGCCGCCGAGTGTCGCGCTGTCGCCCACAACGATCAACTTTCGCCGGGCACGTGTCAGTGCCACGTTCATGCGTCGCGTGTCGGACAGGAATCCGATTTCGCCCGTCGAGTTGGACCGGACGCACGAAATCAGCACGGCCTCTTTTTCACGTCCCTGAAAACCGTCGACGGTATCAATCTCTAAATCGTCCAAATCCCATTGCTCGCGTAGCCAGCGCACCTGGGCGGCGTAGGGTGCGATGACGGCGATATCGCGCGGGTTCAGTCCGGCCGCGTGCAACTGACGGACTTTGCGGAGCAGCAATGCTCCCTCCTGCGGATTCCGCTTGCTCTCGCCGTCCGGCTCAAGCTCTTCATTCCAGTCGGCTCCGGCGGTATCGATGAACGTGACTGGCTCGGCGGTCAGCGGCGAGGGCTCGATACTCGCAAGATCGTGAAGCAGATGCGACGCGACCGTCTCATGTGCTTCAAGTTTGTCACTATAAAATTGCTCCGACGAGAACTGCATGATCTGCGTATGCATGCGGTATTGAACATCGAGCTGTCGTGTGACCGAGTCTCCGTAATGCGCAATGAGCCGTTCCAGCAAGCTTGTGGTAAATCCTTCGCGTGCCGCTTGTGTCGAAAGAACCGTCGGCGGTAGCTGACAATGATCTCCGGCCAGTACAATCCGATCGGCGCGCAACACAGGAATCCAGCAGCCGGGCTCCGTACTCTGGCACGCTTCGTCGATGACCGCCAATCCAAAGCGACGATCACCGAGCAGATCTTCGTTGAACGCCGTGGTCGCGCAGACGACGTCGGCTCGATCCAGCACCGAATCGACTGCCTTCTGTTCAAGCAGTCGCGCGTCGGCCTTGAGCCGCCGCGCCTCGCGACGCATCTCCTGCTTCGCGCCTGGTGGTGGTTTCGCGCGAGTGTACCGACTCGCTTGGCGATACAGGTCTTCGGCCTCGCGTTGCATTTCGCGGACGATGCTCATTTCCACCTGTCGGGCCGCCTGGGCGTCGAGTGTATGGTCGCGCAGTCGCTGATCCACACGAGCCGGATGTCCGACGCGGACGACTTTATGGCCTGCCGCGACCAGTCGTTCCAACATATTGTCGACTGCCGTGTTGCTCGGCGCACAGGCGAGTACCTTGTGCCCCTGTTGAATCGCCTGAGAAATCAGCTCGACGATGGTCGTCGTCTTGCCCGTGCCGGGAGGGCCGTGGATGATCGCGAGATCCTGTGCGGCCAGAGCGAATCGCACAGCCTCCTGCTGCGATGGATTCAGTGACGCCCCAAAATCACATTCCGGCAGCTCCGAAAACTGAGGTTCCCGCTCGCCGAGTAGCACTCGCCGTAGCGCTGCGGTTCGTCCGCTAGCTTGCTCAATGTTTCGCAACGCGAACGCTTGCCGTTTTCGAGTGATCTCGTCAGGCGATAGATCGAGCCGAAACCGATCGCCCTCAGGCCACTCGTCAACGGAAACCTCGATCGAATCGCCGCGGCGCGCGCTGACGACTCCCTGCCGCGATTCTCCGTCTGCATTCTCGGTCGAGAGCACAACAGGTGCCCCGACCCGCAGCCGATTCCACGGCAAGCGCAGCGTACGGTTCCGTTTGACCAGAGTCAGCAACGTCCGGCCGCCCAACCCAGATTCGTGGTTCGTGATCACCAGATCGAGCAGCGTCTCACCGGACTGCTCGGCATCCGCCTTGGTTCCGCGTCGCCGCCGCTCGTCGATCTGCTGTTTCTCGGCTTCGGACTCCAGCTTGAGCCAGGTCATTAACCGCTGAAAGTGTGGGTCGCCTGTAATTGCGGGGTTCCTTCCGACTGTGATTTCTTTTTATGGCTTGAACCGTCTCATTTGCAAGCAGGCTGACTACGTTTGAAGGGCGTGAGTTCCCGCACGTGCTGCCCAATGATCGTTCCGATTCATTGTCTTGTAAAGCCTCACCGTTCTACCGCTCCGTGATGAGGCCAGATAGAATCCAACCAACGAACGATACGCGAAATCGAGTATGCAGTGATGGTCCGACGACCTGGCGAACGCCACCGTGGAGGGATGTGAAACATGCGGTGGGACGTGGTCATTGTGGGGGCCGGTGCAGCAGGGCTACTGGCAGCGGCACGCTCGGCAGAAGAGGGGCAGCGGACCCTGCTGTTGGAAAAAAATCGCAAGCCGGGCGCGAAGATCCTCATGTCGGGCGGCACGCGCTGCAACATCACACAGGCCACCGATGCTCGCGGTATCGTCACGGCATTCGGCAACCAAGGACGTTTTCTACATTCGGCGCTCGCCGCTCTGAGTCCCTCGGACCTAGTCACTCTGTTTGAAGCGGAAGGGGTCGCGACCAAAGTCGAAGATTCCGGCAAGGTCTTTCCGAAAAGCGACAAGGCTGGCGACGTCCTCTCTGCATTGCGACGACGACTCGACCGCAGCGGCTGCGAACTGGCGACGGAGGAGCCGCTCTTGAACCTGACTCGCACCAGCGACGGTTTTCAACTCGTCACGCCACAGCGTACTCTATCGGCCGAAAAAGTTGTTGTCACAACCGGAGGGCGATCGTATCCTGGTTGCGGCACAACCGGCGACGGGTATCCCTGGCTGGCAGCTCTGGGCCACACAATTGTTCCGCCGCGTCCGTCGTTGACTCCTGTGACAACCAATGCCGCCTGGGTCGCTGCACTGCGCGGCGTGACCATTCCCGATGTGGCGCTGCGGGTAACAGCCAGCGATGACGATCCGCTTCACGGCAATCCAGTTCACGGTCAGCGGCCCTCGGGGCGTTCGGCCGCAAAGTCGAACCAACTGGCCGAGGCGCGTGGCGGATTCCTATTCACCCATTTCGGTCTCTCCGGGCCATCTGTGTTGGACGTAAGCCGAGCCGTCACCGGCCATCCACAACCGCAGTCGCTCGTGCTGGAATGTGATTTCCTGCCTCAGTTGCGAGCGGATGATCTCGACGTAGAACTGCGCCGCCAATTCTCAATCGACGGTAAGAAGCAGCTCGCCGGCACCGTCGCCCGCAAGATTCCCCGAAGACTGGCAGAAACGCTACTCGACGGACTCGGCTTGTCGGAAGTCCAAGGCGCGCAATTGTCAAATCGCGATCGTCGACGGATTACGAACGCGATCAAGCAGACTCGAATTCCGATTAGCGGCACTCGAGGTTTCAAAAAGGCGGAGGTCACCGCCGGCGGCGTAGCACTTGCCGAAATCGACTCGCGGACGATGCAGAGCAAGATCGTGCCCAACCTGTTCCTCGCGGGCGAAATTCTCGATCTCGACGGACCGATCGGCGGCTACAATTTTCAGGCCGCATTCAGTACCGCCTGGCTCGCCGGCAACCACTTGAATTCGTCGACTGATTAGACGACACGTTGACGATGTCGATTTCGGGGCTACTGAAGCCACTGCCCCATGATATCTCCGACCTGCTCACCCTCCAGTGTTTCGTGAGCGATCAGATTGTCGGCAATCGCCGCCAAGGCCGCCCAATGATCCTCACGATCTATGGTCTGGTAGAGCTGTGTCGTTACTTGTTCAAGGTACTTCAGTCGACGCTTCTCCTCGGCGTGAAGTGCCGCCGCGGCCTGCCAGGCTTCGGACCAGTCCGACGCCCATTCCGCCACAAATCCGGGGTGATACGACTCACCGCTGTGGATCATCTCCGCCACCGGACCGGCCAAGGCCACCATGACCATCTTCTCGCTCAGCTCTCGCCGGCTGAACTTGCCTAGCGGCCATTCAATCTGAGCGTCACCGAATCGTTCCGGACCGTCATCCCAGTCGGGTTCGATCGTAATCGAGCGAACGTGAGCGCCTAGGTAGATCGCCATGAAGGCATGACCCGCTTCGTGAAATGCAGATATTTCGGACACGGTTATCCTTTCGACGCTGTCAGCCAGCGATCGAGCTGATTCGCAAATGCTTGACGATTTTTTGCGTTGAAATTCGACGGTCCACCAGTAATCTGGCCTCCACCGCGAAGTTCATCGAGTAGATTTCGCACAGCAAGTCGCTCACCGATGTTGGCATCTGTGTAAAGCTCGCCGCGAGGATCGAGGGCCTGTCCACCATGGGCGACCACATCAGCAGCCAGCGGAATGTCCGCCGTAATCACGAGATCGCCCGGCTCAACCAGTTCCACGATACGTCGATCGGCGACGTTTGCGCCTGCGGGCACAAGCACACTGTCAATGAACTCGGAACGCGGAGTGCGCAGTGGCTGGTTGGCGACCAGCGTGACCTGGGTCTGTGTTCGCTTTGTAGCGCGAAATAGTAGCTCTTTGGTTTCGCCAGGACAAGCGTCAGCGTCGACCCAGATTCGCATAGCATTCTCTTTATTAGGTTCGAAATTTCTGGTTCGTCAAATGTCACGTATTGAAATGGTATGCGCAAGTTCTCAAATCGACGTAACAACTTAACCCAATCAACTCTTATGATCTACTTCTGCCCCCTCTCACACCGACAAACTGGGGAGGAAGTTCAATAGAAATCTTTACATGTCAGCAGATATTCAGAGCGGGCGTATTCTCGTGCCAGGCGAGTCGCGACAATTTGCGTCTTTCTTCAGCGCTGCTGCGAATCCGAACAGTCCCCTATACAACAAACGTCGGGAAACAGGCAACCTTAACTAAGGCCACGTAGTGGGTTGCGCCGATTTTGGCGAGACTTCTTGATTTTTTTCAAGAAAACACTTGCAATGCCCTAGTTGGACGGGTAATCAGAATGCGAAGGGCCGACCGCGTTCCGCGCGGTTGTATTCAGGATCAGGAAAGGGACGAACTACCCAGCCAAAACGTCGATAGGATTCAACGCTACATCAGACTTTAAAAGCTGTCTGGACTCTGCGTGCTAGCTTGAGAAAAAGTGAACCTCCCGTAGTAGAACGGATGGTTGTGTCTTTCATGCCATTCCACCGAAGGAGGTCCGACGATGATCATCGCCCAAGAGAAGCACTTTATCAAGGCGACCGAAGAGTTCAAAGCAATGGTCGAGTGGATTGATCAAGCCGACGAAGAGGGTTTTCGGATTGACCAAGTCGAGCGCGATCTGTTTGCCCGGCTGTTGAGCCTCGGTTTCAGTCTGTTGGAAGCGTATGTCGCAAAGTTTGGTTGTGGCGATGCGGGCGAGACGCTCCAGCAAGAGGATCGCACAGTGCGTCGTTCATCCGAGCCACACCGGCGCCGGTACGTGTCGATCTTTGGGGAGTTGTCGCTTGATCGCTTCGTCTACGCCATCCGCCCGATCGGTATTTTGGACCTTTACCATGTGATGGAGTATCTGTGAAAGGCGGCTCATTGTTTTCATGCCGAGAAGAGTCAAGCAGCGGAAGAGTTTGTGGCTGTGCGATTGCGCATGCTGCTCGACGGCAAGGTCGGATACCTGATCGGCGGCTTGCGTCGTAAGCTGGCCGGTCTCTGCGGTGTAAAACGCAAGCGGCTCTTGGTCGTGATCGGCTACTTGGAAAACAACCGCGCCCACATGGGTTACGACGAATACCTAGCCGCTGGCTATCCCATCGGCAGCGGCGTGATCGAAGGGGCATGCCGTCACGTGGTCAAAGACCGCATGGAACTGAGCGGCATGCGCTGGACCGTCGATGGTGCCCAAGCCATGCTTTACCTGCGATCGATTTACCTCAACGGCGACTGGAAAAATTCGACGAACACCGAATTCACACTGAACAAAATACGCTCTACGGCAAGGCTGCGTAAGAGCGGAATGCGAGTTACACCCAATTCATAAGTATCCGAATCGACACAGGCCCTGGTCCGTGTCATTTTCAAGATGTTGCGTTATGTGCTTCGCAGCAGCATATAAAACGATCTTGCAAAATGGGTCTACTAGACCGCGTAGCTAGCGAACACCTTGTCGAGGACGTTCCAGTCTTTCGATCCGAGAAGATCTCGTGCGACCAGACTTGCTATCGAAGGCAGGGCGAGGTCCAAATCGTCGGCGATATCCTCGAAGACCAAGGCAATCGTGTCGTCGTTCACGTTCTCACCGGCAAGATTCACATTCAAACCAGCCGAATTCTCAGAAAGTGAAAAGGCGGACTGCGTTAGGGGCCGATCAGCCAATTCGGTCGATTCCATCGCAAGTGACTTTTTATTCTGCATCTCGGGTACAGGCAGATGGAATTGCTGCTGTAGATCCATGGTTTTCGCTGCGATGGAGAATTTAGTTCCGAGAGCATCTCCACCGGTGAGTTTCCCAACATTTCCACTCACGTCCGCCAAAAAGAAACCTCCGTCCCCGCCACCGGCCATGGCTGCGGCGCCCCCGCCGATCGTGATCGTCCAGCCCATGTCCTGCATCATTCCCAATTCAAAATCGTTTGCTTGATGTAGGGCGGAGCCGTTAAAGAGTGACGGTGTCATAACCGCTACGTTCTGGTAGATTGGCTTATTCACATGGCTCACACTCGAGCCGGGCTCATAAGTCGTCGGTGCGTAAATCTCCACACGCAAACCGCCGTTTTCGCTGGTTCCGTTGGGGCCTTTCCAGAATAGATCGTCGCTGATGAGCGCCGCGGCACGGGCTGCGTTGTTCATCGAAGTCAGATCCGTTCCGTCACCCAACTCAAGGAAGGAGTCATAGATACCCGGTATCCCAAAGAAATACGATCCGTCCACGTTATTAATAAGATTGAAGAAATTCAGCCCATGGCCGATTTCGTGAATGACGACCGACACAAAATCCCATTGACTGCCAGACGGATTTTCGTCGGTCCCGTAGTACCAACTTCCAAAGTCGGAGTTAAGTGTAATCCCGATCTCCGAATCTGCAGGATCAAGATCGAATCCGAAGAGATGATTTGACAGTGCCTCTCCAGCCATAAAGCCTCCGACGTTCCGGAATGAATTCGGTGACGCGCCGCCGAGGATTCCTCCGCCCAGAGAGTTCATCTCAGCGTCGATCGCAATCGTCTCGCCGGCATAGGAAGCCTCGAGCAGACCCTCCCAAATATCCAAGGCAAACTCCAGCGCGTTCTGCCTGATCGCACCTAGTGTCGGATCAAAGAAGCCTTCGCCCGCGCCGTCCAGGTAATCAACCGCGAAGTTGATGTTCTCATCATCCAGGACTGTGGCCACGACGTCGCTGATCATCAGCGACATGGGAAAGTCAACCGGATCGGCAGTGCTGGTGATCGAGTGTGTGATCGTGCTGAAATGCAAGCCTTCGCCAAGCAAATCATCCACAGCGCGAATCGTAATTGTCTGCGGCGTCGTACCGTCCAAGGATGTAAAAGTGAGAATTCTGGACGAGAAAAAGTTGTTGCCATCAGTGCTGATCTCAGTCTGGGAGTCCGCCACCACCGTGACCTGAACATCTCCCGCAGGCAACTCGCTCAACACGACGTCGTAGGTGTCGGTCGCGCCGCTCTCAATCACGTCGCTACTCTGTTTCTGAAAGCAACTCAAGTGCTTATTTTCTGAGCAAAGACTAGAACACGAAGCAAGGTTTCGGTGTTCACGTTCATCGCGACCATGTGCGCCTCGTATCTCGTCAGCGGCAACAGAGAGAGGCGCCTCCGCGGCGAGCGGCTAAGAAACACTTTCCGCCGCAGGCGGTTCCGTTGCTCGCAAAGATCAATGGGTGTGAGCAGAGTTGGCGTTGTCGGAGAGTTGGTGTCGGGTGAGCCGGGCCCCATTGAACTTTGCGAGTGACTTTCAACTAACGGTGGTTTGTTGGCAATTGCAACACACGCTTGTCGCTTAAATGCCGTCTAAAGGAACGCTCCGTTATCACCAGACTGCCTTTTCGAACGTGCGCGACGGCTGCCAACTACCCTTCCATTTCCGGTAGCGAATTTCATAGTCTTGAGGCGCGTAAATGACGATGGGCTGTCGGCTGTCGTACGGCACAAGTAGTGGGCTGCCGCTAAGGAATTTCTCTGTGGCGTCTGGGTAATTGATTGCTAACGGTGAAACTCTAATCGAACCGATCACTTCAAAGTATTTATGACCATTCCATCGAGTTTGCCTTGGCTCCAATCAGAGATCGATAGATCTTTCTCTTTGCGGGGAGATATGAAGTGTTTTACCGGCAATCAATTCGACGAGGTGCGTATGTTTTTCTGTGAATGTGGGTGGAGCCGGATTGGGAATTGGTGCTGGGTAGCGGGGGGCGGCCTTCGGACCTTGACGCTGCAACAGAGCACTGCCCCCAGCGGGAAATCCGGGGCGCGGCGTCTCCATGCGCGGCGTCACGATGCGCGGCGTCTCGATGTATGGCAGTTCGATAACAAAGCGCTTCATACCACGCTTTGGTGAAGGATAGTCGGAAAGATCAATTCCCCGCCGATCGGTGTCCGTTGCATCGACCGACTGGGGTTCGGCGTCGTCAGTCTCGGATAGTTCGCGATTGCGAACGTCGTGTTTCGACGCGCCATGATGTTTGATCGCATTCGAAGCCTTTTGCACGATGGGGGTTGAACATCCCGACGACGCCAATGCCAACCCTAGAATGGCAAGCCACATTCTCATTTACCTTCTCGTCCCTGACAGAGTTTGAATCATTCGCCGTGAGATTGTAGGTGGGCCACGATTCACGGGCAACGCTGACTAGGGCCGATTAGTCGAATAACGTACACAAGCAAGTGAAATACAGCTTTCGGCAGTTAGGATTCGACCTGCTAGCGTTCAATGAGGGAGGCCAATTGTCTCCCGGTCAAGCCATTGTCAATTAGAGTACAGCGTCAGAAAACCTTCGATTGCTGGAAGCCTGCAACAACCCCTGTTCCGACGAGTTCTCGGCACAAGCCATCCCCCGGCAGCGAAAAGGCGCTCAGAAGGCCGGTCTGAGTTCCGGAAAAGGGTCGTATTTCGACGATTCCTAAGAACTGCACGCAGCGCAACGTGTACTCGGGACAATATTGCCCCGTGCCGCTAACACATGCCGGACATATACGAGGGCGGCGAGCCATTTCGCGATGACGAAACTCGCGACAACTAAACAAAGAGCTGCGTGTTCCTATCATCACGCTCGTCGGTAGTGGCGACTTATTGGAATTAGTGTCCTAGCACGAAAGTCACGCAAGTGTGACAATCATCTCACGGTCGCGTTAGCAACTCGTGTTAGTATGGCCCGCATCGGTAGAGACTATCTAAATTCGCACCGGGATATCTTGCTCAATGGCGATGACGACACTTTCGACGACGATTGATAGCAACAGCGCCGGTCGTGTTGACGTCGTGGTTCTACAGCTATCCGAATCCTCGCACAGTCAGGTTCGAGGAATGGTCGATCATGGTTGCGTCTCGATCAACGGCGCAATGTGTCAAACTGGTGCCACGACTGTAGCTGCCGGAGACCTCGTTTCGATTCGCTTCGATCGGACACAGCGCTATCACGAGAAAAAGAAACGCTGGGACGATCGCACGTTCACCGTTTTGTTCGAGGACGATCACTTGATCGTGGTAGACAAGTCCGCGGAAACATTGACTGTGCCGACCGACCGCGGTGAGATAAACACGCTGGTCGATCGTGTTTCCATTTACCTGAGCCATTCACGCAGCAAACGAGAGGCTTGGGTGGTCCATCGGCTGGACCGTGATGTGAGCGGCCTAGTCATCTTCGGCAAACACGAGAAGGTTGCCAAACAATTGATCGAGCAGTTCAAAAAGCGGAAGCCGGCTCGCGTCTACGCAGCGATCGTTACTGGCGTGGTGTCCAACGACAAGGGGACGTTTCATTCTCATTTGGCCACGGGCAAGAATCTTGAACGGTACGTCACCCGGCCATCTCCAATGACCGAACTCGCGATCACTCATTATCGCGTGCTCAGGCGAATGTCCGACACGACGCTGGTCGAAGTGACCTTAGAAACGGGCAAGCGAAACCAGATTCGCGTTCAATTTGCAGACGCCGAACATCCGATTCTGGGTGATCCTCGCTACAAAACAAAACTGGCCATGCATCCGCGATGGATTCGCAAGCGAATCGCGTTGCATGCAATGTCACTCGGCTTCGAACATCCCGTCTCAGGCGAAGCGATGCAGATCGAATCACCACTGCCTTCGGCGATCAAGAAATTTCTGGCCCTAAGCCGCTGAATCGACGAGAAGCTGGTTCAAACATTCTCGCCTTCGAGCGACGCTTGCTAAAGGCGGCTTGGAAGTTGTAGCCGCCGATGGGGCCGTCGAGGTCGAGGAGTTCGCCGGCGATAAACAGATTGGTGAAGATCTTGCCTTGCATCGTCCGCGAGTCCACTTCGTTCAACACGAATACGTTGGGTTGATGCCGCCCATTGCACCTCCATCTGGCGTGTCCTGCCGATCCCTCGTGTTCAGCAACCTCTGAGGGACGTTTGATGAACACGCCACGGCCTAGCCAGAAAAGGTATGGCTATTTTAAAAACGGTTGATTTTCGCCATCCCCGTAAAACGGTTGAGTAGATGAAACGGGCAGAGCCTTTCACGGGACACCGCCAAGCCCAGATTAGCCAATGCACCTGCCATCGCTCTCCAGGACTTCCCAGAGGTTAGCGTAGCTCGTCGCATTGCGGACGGCCGCGAGCAAATCACTTCTTGTGCCTTCGGCTTTGCGGTCGGCGTGGTGAATGGAGATCGTCCGTTCGCCTGCGACCGTCTGGAGGCCCTCTAGCGCTGCGTCCTTGAACTTTTCCACGATCGCTTTTTGGACAGCGACTGCGGCATAATCAATATCACGATCACGGGCCATAGGAATTCACTCTTGTCCGGGCTTTCCCACTCGAGGTTCAACCGTTTTTGCTTGGCTACGCCACCAAGCCAGCAGTTTCGCCATTGTGATGCTCTTCCAACCTGAACGCAATACTTGAGTTCCGCGGCGTTCGCCACGAGGATATAAGACGACGCTCGGATCAACCAGGGCATTGTTTGACTCGCCCATTCCGTGCCGATCTACTGACCGATAGCGTGACACTCTCTTTAGGAGACGTCGGATGACTCTATGCCCCATTGCGATCGTAGCCGGATGCAAGAAATGTCCGGCGTTCAAACTCTGCCCTTTGAAGACCGTGATTAGTGACTACACAAAGGATGTGGATAAGCACGCCAAGCACAAAGACCGTCAAGGAACTGACAGCGATGAGCAGGCAATGTAGCCGAGGCCGCTGAGAGCCCCATCTAACGGTCCTTTGATGCGCTCCCCAACAAAGGGTTGAGTTGATGGGATGGCAGGATCAAAACTTTGTTATCTGGCCTCCTGCCCGCGATTTACTGCATAGCTTCGCGCACAGCCGTTACGACGTCCTCGGGGTTCGGCCAGGGCCTGCCCAAGAGTTTGGCAAGCAATCCACACTTTCGGGAAACGATTGGTTGGCCGTCGACGACGATGTCAAACTGCCCTCGCCGACCCTTTTTGAGCTCGACGGGCGTCCCCAGAGCGTCCTGGATGAGGGCAGCGAAACTCGCTGCCTTTGTGGCGATCGTACCTCAGGTCCCGCAGTAGACAATCCGGATGTCCATAACTGATAGGAATTCCAATACGGGACTGATAACTGATAGGAATTCCAACTGATAACTGATAACTGATAACTGATAACTGATAGGAATTCCAATACGGGCCGAGGGCCGGAGTTGGCCGTCGCGGGCGCTAGTATGGGTGGAATCGCGGCGAATGACAAACATCTGGGGCAGATTCTTCTGGCATTTCTTCCGATTACTCGATGACGTCTCGGTGCGTCGGCTCGAACGGGCCTTGTGTCAGGGGCGAAAGGGTGATTTCAGGCGGGAATGGCCGCAGATCAGCTGATTCGGGTCGATGTCGGCGCGGACCGGCGGCGCAGACGGGTCGCAGTGGCCGCAAACAGCCGCTGGCGGGCCACGTCGCTCGGCTAGAGAAACTCGGGATCGAGTACCAGTTGAAACTCGCCCAGCGGGTTTTCCTGGTTCTCGCGGCGGCGATACTCTAAGAACTCGCCGTCGGGGACCAGTTCCAACTCGCCGGGCGCTGTCAAACTCGGCGTGGGAGCAAGCGGGGGTGCTCGTGCGGTGGCCAGCATTCGTAGCGGGCCTTCCCAAAGACCAGAGTGGCGTAAGATCCGCTCGATGACTTCCTGCTGCCACCGCTCGATAAAGCTGACGATCTTCATCTGGCCGCCGCAATGAGGGCACTCCAATGGATCGACTTCATAGACCCGCTTGATCAGCATCGCCCAGGTGCTCACTGAGCCGGGGCGCGGGCCGCTGCGTTGAGTCTGCTGTGAACTCAGCGCCGAGCGGTCGATCCGAACCGTTTCCGCTTCGGGCGCGCCGGGCTGCCGTGCTCGTGCCCGGATTCCCCGCTGGCGATAAGAGTACCAGCCGTAGTAGCGGACCAAGTGTTCGCCCTTGTCGGGAACATGCTGTGTCACTTCGGCCAAAAAGTCGAGGGCCGTGAAGATCTGGAAGTTGCGTTTCGGGCCACTCCGCAGATTGGCACTGGCCGGGCCGGGGAAGCGGCGGCACCGCTGCTGTTCGGCTCGGTAGATCACGGAACCGTCATTGGTCAGGCGGACGACGCGGGCCAGGCTGAAGGGACACCGCAAGATATATTGCGCCAATCGCTCCAGGGCAGCCGTGTCGTGGGCCGGGAGGTAGACACTATTATCGACACTGAACCCGGAGTGCGGCCAAGTACGCATCTCGTCAACTGTCGGCTGGTCGATCTTGCCGGCGGCTAGCAATAGCTCGAAGACCTTGGTTTGCCAAGCGGCCAATAGCAATGGCTTAGCCAGCTTCGGCAGGCAGAGGAACGTGCCGTCAGACGTGAACGCGCCGTCGGTAACAATCGCATGGATGTGGGGGTGGTAGTGGATGAGCTGGCCGAATGTTTGGATGCCGGCGACCATACCAGGTATCACATCGGGGCGGCCAAGCACTTGCCGGTAGACCTCGGCGACCGCCAACCAAGCGGCGCGGGCCAGTCCGCCGAGCAGGCTGCGGTCATAGCGGCAGTAGATCCGCAGGCGCTTGGGGATAGTAAATTCCCATGGAAGGGTCCGAGGAATTGAACCAATATTGAAAAGTGCGCAAATGCCGGTGTTTTGATAAATTGAACGCCTGCGGCATTGGCCGTGAATGGGGTGTGAATGGATAAAAAATGTCCATTTTGATGTCCACTTTTTATTGAGGGAACCTTTTCGGTTCTATGCGGAAAGCATTGCGGCCGATAACTCACGACAAGGTCGAGCTTCGCAATCGCTCAATCTTGTCGGACTGGTGGTGCGACGATCAGCATCGTCAGTGGTGGGCGGACCGACTGGGCTGCAATTCCCATGGAAGCAGTTGAGCAGCTCGACCGAGATCACGCTGCGGCATAAGTGGAAACCCCATGCCAACACCCTATTAGCCTAAAAACAGGGTCTCTTAAAGCGGCCGCCACCCGGGGTAAAAGGTTCTAATTGTGGGGAAAAAAGTGCGACGATAACGCGGGTTCGACATTCGCGCGAGACCACACGATTTTAGGCCCCTCCCAGGGGGCT
>CAUZWH010000007.1:0-21856 GCA_963583675.1 Alphaproteobacteria bacterium | reverse complement strand
CTCGATACCGATAGTTTCGACGCCAAACCGGTCTTGATCGTTACCGGAACCAGTGATCGCGACCATTCACGCGCCGACGATGGAAAAATTTCTGATTGGTTGGGGGAGAATGGCGCCGCGGTTGATTACTAGTATCTCGCAGATCTCGGCATCGAGGGCAACGGGCACATGATGATGCTCGAAGATAATAGTGACGAGATCGCCGGCCTGATCGCGGGCTGGCTCGAAAACGTACCCAGTCCAACCTAGCCGGACGCACTCACCCAGCCTTCGGGCGATTCACCAATGCGCAGCAGATGGGCGTCGATGATGTTGTGGACCAGGGTTTCCAGGCGCGACATCGGGCCGGGCGTGAAACTGGAGGTATCCATCGCCCGTTGCAGCGAGTTCGACATATCGCGATCTTCCTCGATCAGCGTCACCATCGCCTCGCGGTAGTCGGCAAGCTTGCTGTCAAACTCGGGATCATCGAAGAATTCGGTGGGAAACAGCGTGTAGGTGATCAGCCGCGTGCGATTGGGCCCAATCGGCCAAGCGACGAACGGCTGGACGGCGTCGTTGCGCGCGATGAGATTGAGGTTGGGCGCGAGGAACCCGCCGCAGCCGAAGCTGTCGGGCCGATCGTCGAGCCAGGGCATCCTGCAAAATCGGGTTTTGCCGTCGGGCGTGGTCGGTGAGGCGTCGAAGAATGAGCTGTAGCCGCCGCGCCGCTTGGTGTTGAACGGAAAGCGCTCGCCATCGATCACGCCACCAAACGAATGCGCGTGCAGAACTTGAAAGTGATAGACGTCGACGACGTTTTCGTTGATCAGCTTCCAATTGCAATCAAGGTCGGTCACCAATTTGTCGGCGAGACGGCAATCTTCTTGCCGGAGCAAATCGAAGTCGGCGGCAAAATCGGCGACGAACGCAGCCAGCGGTTCGGCGTCGGGGTCGAAGTTTACGAATATCCAACCCGCCCAGACGTCGGACAGCAACGGCCGCAACGCACAGGACTGCGGATCAAAACCTTCCGCCTCTTTCATATAAGGGGCGCCGATCAACTTACTGGTGAGATGGTAGAGCCAGCCGTGGTAGGGGCAACTGAACTCCGACGTGTTGCCGTTGCCGGTCGCTACTTAGACGCCACGATGGCGGCACATATTGGCGAATGCGTGGAGCTCGCCACGTGCGTCGCGCGACACAATGATGGGCTCATCGGCGATACGAAATGTCATATAATCGCCGGGGTTTTCGACTTCCTCAACGCGTGCGACGCACAGCCAATCCTTCATAAACACGCTGCGCTTCTCGAGTTCATAGATGCGCGGCGATGAATAGATGTAGCCGGGGACGTGGCGTGAACGGTCGGTGGGCGCCGACGGCAAATCGCCGTTGGCGTAAGTGCTCGCAACTGCGGCTTCACTCATGACGCGACTGCGGGCTCAGAGGGTGGTGGGTATCTTAGCACGTCGGTTTTGACAGCAATGCTGCGCGTAGCGAGATCAGTGTTGCTTATGACCGCCGCCCAACTTCCAAAGGATGTGTTTGAGCAGCAACCGTTTGTCGCGGCGCCAGCATTGCAGGGGATCGGTAAGCTCATGCTCGAGGCAGATATTGCAGGAAACACAATCGACCAATCCGCGCTTACCGGCCTTGATCTTATTGGCGAGGTCGGGTTCGCGGATGAAGGGTCGCGACATTGAGATGAAATCTGCATCCCCACTGGCCAAGATTTTGGCCATCGTTTCGGTGCGCCGGATGCCGCCGACCAGGATTACGGGGATCTTGGTCAAGACTTGTTTGACGGCCCGAGCATGGGCGCGGAAATAACATTCGTCACCGGCCGGCATCCATAATCGGTGGAGCACCAGATCCTGCATTGCGCGTATCGGTGAAACACCAATGAACTCGCCGGCACTCATGCTGGTCAGGTGCATAATACCGACCGACACTTCGATTGCGTCGACCCCTTCTGTTTCGAGTTGCGCCGCGCGCGGCAGGCTTTCTTCGGTCGTGAGGCCGCCCTCGGCCATTGAATCGGCGATGCCCAGTTTGAAAGTGACGGGGAAGTCTGCGCCGACGGCGGCGCGTATGGCACGGTAGATTTCGATCAGGAAACGGCCGCGCCGTTCGGCATCACCGCCCCATTCATCGTTGCGTCGATTGGCATAGGGAGAGCTGAATTCACTGATTAGATAACCGTGGCCTGCGTGCACGTGAACACCATCGAAGCCGGCCTGGCGCACGCGCCGCGCCGCTTGGGCAAAGGCTGCGATCACCTCTCTTATCTCGGCATCGTGGGCTTCCTGGGGCTCGCGCAGCGAGATAAAATTTCCGACCGGCGACGGGGCCAGCGGGGTGACGGCGGGGTCGCGGCTTTGACTGCCGGCGTGCCCGAGTTCGCCAAAGATGATCCCGCCGGCATCATGGACCTGTCCGGTCAGGCGGGTGAGCGCCGGGATCATCGCATCATCGTGGATCCCAGCCTGCTTGGAGATGTAGCGCCCGCGCGGGTGGGGATAGAGCATCCCGGTGAACATCAGGCCGGCGCCGCCGCGGGCGAGGTTGCGATAGAGGTCGATGAATTGATCCGTAATCTCACCGCTGTCGCGCGCCATCATCTCCGATGTCGCCGATCGCACCAATCGATTGGCGAGGGTGAGTCCACCGATCCGACCGGGTTCGAAGAGCCTATCGATCGACATGGTTTGCAAGGGTGAATTGTTGTGGCGGCGCCATCGCAGCGGCAGTCTAGCGGACGGCGTCTTCGGCACAAACGGCGGGCGTTGAACGCACCGGAGTTCATCCAAGGAAATTTCAGCCCGTTACTTTTTAGTTAATATTGACTGATTGGTTCAAGTATATGATACTTGGTGCATGCCTCGCGGTCCCGACAAGCAATTTGACCCTGAAGTCGCGCTCGATAGAGCGATGCAGCTGTTTTGGGCGCAGGGGTATGCGGCAACCGGCCTGAACGAACTGCTGGAAACAATGGGGATCGGACGCAAGAGCCTGTACGACACGTTTGGTAACAAACGAGCGCTATATATAAAGGCGCTCGATCATTACTCGCAGACTGTTGTGGCTGGGATCTACCAAGGGCTCAACAACCCCGATCGACCAGCGCTGGAAAATGTACGCGCGGTGATGAGCGACATCGCGCAACAAAATTCCGCGCCAATGAGCCGCGGCTGCCTGTTGGGCGTGAGCATGGCGCAGTTCCGCACCGACGATACAGAAATGGCTGGGGTTCTACGCAAACACATGCAGCGCGTCGAACGCGCCTATTACAAGGCGTTTGCGAAGGCGCAGGCCGACGGCGACCTGAAGCCGACAACCAACGTGCGGAACCTCGCGCGGCTATTCATGAGCGCCCACCAAGGGTTGGTTCTAATTGGCCGGGTGACGGAGACACCAGAGATACCGCGCAGCATCGTCGACGGTGCACTTGCCGTATTAGAGGCCGCGTAGATTTTTTTCCCTAAATATTGACTGATCATTCAATAATAAAATATGGGTAACTACGTAATCTTGACTCAAACCCCTGAAAAAGACACCCCATGACGACATTTACCATCCATACCAGCGACTCTGCACCGACGGGAAGCAAAGACCTGCTCGAAGACGTGAAAGAACGCTACGGACAGATCCCCAACGTCTACGGCGTGCTCGCCGAAGCCCCTGTCGCGGTCGAAGCCTATGACGCACTCGGCAGTTTGCTGATGCGTTCGAGTTTCACCCCAACGGAGCGTCACGTGGTGTGGTTCACGCTCAACGGACAACCGATCAGCGGATCAACTGCTGGTCGGTTGTCCTAAAGTGAGGAAAGGCGACCTAGCCGGCTACGAACATAGATTTCTCCAACGGCGTAGAATCGGGGACGAGGTTGCGCTTCCGGGAGGATGGCTGATGAAAGCGAAGTCCCATACGGTCATATCCGATGCCGAAGAGGAATCATGGGTGCAGGGCGGATCTTACCGCCTGCGAGTGAACGCGTTCGCAAGCGAAGAAAAAGGCGAAAGTCCTGTTCTGGTGGTCGTCATCCACGGCGATGCACCCTTCAACGAGCCCGATCACCAATACGTCTTTGCCGCCAAGGTGGCAGCAAACCACCGTGACGTCGTCGCCGTCGGATTGCTTCGACCGGGTTATAGCGACCCCGAGGGAAACACATCCGACGGCGAGCGCGGGTTGGCTGCAGGTGACAGCTGGAACCTCACGAACACGGAGGCGATTGCCAATGCAATCGGCAGACTCAAGCGCCGCTGGAATGCCCGCAAAGTGGTGGTTGCCGCCCATTCGGGCGGCGCAGCCCTTAGTGCAAACGCGCTCGGTCGGCACCCGGCGTTGATCAACCAGGCGCTGTTGATTTCGTCTGTCTATGATGTTGCGAAGTGGCGTCAGTATATGTTCGAGCAAACCCGTGAGCCCGTATTTCAGGGCAAGATCGAGACGCTCTCACCCATTGAGCTAGTCACGGGGATGTCGGATCAGGTTGAGGTCACCGTAATTGTCGGCAGCCAGGATGAGATTGCGCCGCCCCAATTTAGCGAACAATACGAAACTGCAGCGCGAAAGCATGGCAAGAAGGTGAAGTTGGTTCGATTGGAGGGTGAGGGGCACGAGATCTTCCTTAATCCTGCTGTCTTTGCCGAGCTTGAACCGATGCTAAGGTGATAGCCGACGCTAGGACGTCCTCTATGAACCGATGGCAGAGCATCTGGCGTTCGTACTGCGCGCTGCCCTTGTGGGTGCAGCTTTGGGTCTGGGTTCTGGTCGCCCCCAACGTCGCAGCGTTTGCTTTCCTCGATACCGAGATCGGCGTGTGGACGGCGATCGCGATCGCGTTTATCGGCGTGATCAATCTGCCGACGATCTACGTCCAACGCGGTTTCTCACGCTTGCTCTCATTTCCCCAATTCGTCTGGGCGCCCTTGATCGTCTTCATTGCCGTTCGGCTGTCGAGCGTGGAGGCGATGGATTCCGGCGAACAGTGGCTAGGATTTGCCGTCTTGATCGTCAATCTGATTTCGCTGGTCTTCGATGTGCTTGACTTCGGTCGCTGGTTGCACGGCAAGCGTGACATCTTCGGCGGATCCGACCTGAGATCCCGTGCCTAAGGCAGTAACGGCGGCTATACTCCTAACCACTTATTACCGGGCTATCTCTGAATTTCCGCGCGCGATTGGAGCGTCACATGGTCCACCCCCAGACTCATGACTGGCCGGAAGCTGATTTCAGCCGCGTGCCGTACTCGGTGTTCGTCGATCAGGAGATCCACGAACTCGAGCAGGCGCGAATCTTCCGCGGCCAGGTTTGGAGTTACGCCTGCCTGGAAGCGGAAGTGCCCAACGCTGGGGACTTCCAGTCAACTTACATCGGCGACACCCCGGTGGTGGTGGTTCGCGCCGATGACGGCAATTTGACCGCATTCGTGAACCGCTGCGCCCACCGCGGCACATTGCTGGTGCGCACGACGTCGGGTACGACCAAGGATTTCACCTGCATCTATCACCACTGGTGCTACGACCAGAAAGGCAATTTGATCGGCGTCCCATTTCTGCGGGGCCTCAAGGGCAAGGGCGGAATGCCGGCTGACTTCGAGATGGGTGAGCACGGCTTGCGAACGCTCAAAGTTGCGAGCTATCGCGGCGTCGTGTTTGTGTCGTTCGCCGAGGAGATCGAGCCGCTCGAAGAATTTCTAGGCGCACCGATGCTGGACTATCTCGATACCATCTTTGCCAAGCCGATCGAAATCATCGGCTATTCGCGCCAACGAATCCCAGCCAATTGGAAGCTGTATTACGAGAACCTGCTCGACGATTACCATGGCGTGTTGCTGCACAAGTTCCTGGTGACGTTCGGCCTATCGCGGGCGACCCACAAAGGGGGCTCGGAGATGGATGAGCGGGCGCGCCATCGCATCGTCTATGTGGTGCCAAGCGAGGAGATCCTCGGCGACAGCAGTGACTACGACGACACAACGCTCTTCGAAGAGGGCCTCACCCTGCAGGACCCCTCGTTCAACGAATACATCGTCGAGATGGACGACGAGCGCGCGGTGTTGCTGTGCGCGTTCTTCCCCAACCTGCTCGTCCAGCGCCTCTCCAACACGCTGGCAACACGCCAGATCCGGCCCCGCAGCGCCACGGAGTACGAGCTCTACTGGACCTATTTCGGCTATACCGACGATTCGGCGGAGCTGCGCCATATGCGCGCCAAGCAGGTCAATCTGGTCGGCCCGGGCGGCCTGGTATCGATGGAAGACGGGGAAGCCGGACGACTCTTACAGCTCGGCATCCATGGCGACTATGCGGATGCCCATTCGGTGCTGGCGATGGGCGGGCTCGGCGATATTCCGCTTAAGGACGATCACCTGCTAACCGAAAGCTCGGTGCGCGGGTTCTGGCGCTATTGGTGCGATCTCATGGGTATCGGCCCACAAACCGGCATCTCAAACATCGCCGCAGAGTAAACCTAGGATCGGTTCCATTTCCTTCCCTCACCCCCCTCGCCCGGTCGGGGGAGAGGGTTGGGTGAGGTGGAAACCGGACGGTTAGCCGGGCATAAATACCGCTATCCGCCGACGATCTTACCGCCCTCGACGGGAATCGAAACCCCGGTTACCCACGACGCGTCCTTCGACGCGAGATAGGAGACGAGCCCGGCAATGTCCTCGGGTTCTCCGGCGCGACCGAGCGGGTAGGTCTTGCCCCAGCGCCGCAATTCAGTTTCGAGCATTTTCTCGCTCCAGCCCTCCGCGGCAAAGATCTCACTGCGCACGAGGCCCGGCAGAATCACATTCGCCCGCACGCCAAACCGCGCCAGCTCGACTGCGAGCGCGCGCGTATAGGCCTCAACGCCGCCTTTGGAGGCACAGTAGAGCGAGATCCCCTCATAGGGCCGGGCGGTGAGCGCCGAGCTCATATTGATAATCGTGCCCTTGGATTTCTTCAGCGCCGGCACGCAAGCGACGGTCATGTTGATCGTGCCCACCAAATTTATACCGATCAAATGATCGATCTGCTCGGGCGTGGTTTTAATGATGGGAACCTCACGGAAGACGCCGGCACAATTGAACAGGACGTCGATGCCGCCAAGATCGGCGCGAATCGCGTCGACCGTCATTCGCACCTGGTCGCGATCGCTGATATCGCAGGGATAGGCGTGGAGAGACTCGCCGCGCTTGGCTTTTAGCCGTGTCGCGCGTCGACCCAGTACGGCAACAGTGAACCCATCGTGCGATAGCCGCGTCGCCGATGCCCGGCCGAGGCCGGTGCCGCCACCGGTGACGACGGCGACCGGCGGCGCTGCTTTGCGTCTAGGGCCAACAGGGCGTTTTGATGTACTGCTTTTCGCCATCCTTTTTCCCATCCTCTTAATCCTCCGGGATATGAAGCCATGATTTTGAAGAGATTCGTTTCTGCCGGCGCGATCCTACTCATAATATTGAGTATCGCGCACGCGGTTCACGTAGGTCGCTCCGATGACGTGGAACCCTATCTTTGGCTGGGATCGCTGTTTCTGCTGACACAGGGGTTGCTCACGGTGGCGCCGGTTCGCAGGCGGGAGCGACCGATATCGCGGGCTGACTGAGGTGGCCTACGACGCTGCCGCCAAACACGTTCGCAACGACACCGCGAGGTTCTCCATTAAACGGAAATAGGCGTCCGGGCCGGGAACGAGGTTGGTGCCGATCGGGTCGAGGACACCGCTGCGGGCGCTGGTTCCTTCGGCAACCGTCGCCACGATCGCCGGTTTGAATTGCGGTTCAGAAAATATGCAAGCCGCGTCGAGTTTACTGAGCCGACCGCGCAGCGCAGCGAGCCGTTTGGCACCGGGGATACGTTCGGGCGAAATCGAGATCGCGCCAACGGCGTTCATGCCGAAAGGTTTCTCGAAGTATTGATAGGCATCGTGGAAGACGACGTAGGGCCGTTTTTTCACACTGGCGAGGTGGCGATGAAGCTTCTCTTCGAACTGCTCGATGCGCCGCAAAACCTTGGCGCCGTTGGCGCGGTAGGTGTCGGCATTCGCCTGATCGATGCTACTTAGCACCGCCACGGCGGTCACCACGATCGCCGCTGCATTGGCAGGATCGAGCCAGATGTGAGGATCGTATGTGCCGGTCGCTAATTCTTGGTGGTCAGCGTAGCGATCCGCCGCGTTTTCAACCCACACACCGCCCTCACGTATACTTAACAGGCGCACCCCGGGCACCCTGGACAGGGCGACAATTCTGGCACTTCGGGGTAGCGCCTCGATCGGTTTGGCCAAGAATGACTCCAGGCCCTCACCGATCCAAAAAATCGCATCCGCGTTTTGCAGGTCACGCGCATCCGATGGCTTCAGCGCGTAGGTGTGCGGCGACGCCCCGCCCTGCAGTAAGAGGATTGGGCTCGCTATCCCCTGCATGACACTGGCGACTAACGAATGAATGGGTAGAACGCTAACCACCACATTGGGGCCAGCTCGCGCCGACGATAGCGCGAGAAATAGGACAATCAGTGCCGCTGCCAGCACGCAAAACAATGATTTCACCAGATTCTTCCGATGTGCAATGCCTGAAACTTTATAACATTACCGTAATGTTATAGTGTTGCGAACCACGCAATTACAGATGCGGGAAGTGAGAGGCGCGCCATGCAAAACGCGGGAAAGAAATCCGGGCTCGATTCCGGTCTGCCGCCGAATAGCGCTTGGAACAATGCGCACGATCATCAGCGCTGCATCGAAGACGCGATCGTGACGGCCGAAAGAATTTGTAGGGAGCGTGGCGCCCGACTCACACCAATCCGCGGGCGCATCCTCGAACTGGTGTGGGAAAGTCATCGTCCCGCCGGGGCTTACGCGCTGCTGGACGGCTTGAAGCCCGCGCATCCATCCGCAGCCCCACCGACCGTCTATCGGGCGCTGGAATTTCTGCTGAAGCAGGGGTTGGTCCACCGCATTCAGAGCCTCAACGCGTTTGTGGGATGCGCCGATCCAGAACACGCCCATCGCGGTCTGTTTTTGATTTGCGATGCATGCGGCGACGCCGTTGAAATTGAAGATTCAGCGATTGACCGGGCGGTTGCCCAATCAGCGACCCAACTCGGGTTCGCGCTCAAATCGCGAACCATCGAGGCGACCGGTCTGTGCCGCCAATGTTCCCCGGCCCTAACCGCGGCGGCGACGACGTCATGACCGGTTCCCAATCAGCGCTACTCATCGACGTCCGGGGACTCCATGTGCATCAGGGTGCGCGCGAGATCCTTACCAATGTCGACCTGACAATCGGCACAAGCGAAATCGTTTCCCTGATCGGTCCCAACGGCGCCGGCAAGACCACCGTAATCAGGGCGATTTTAGGGCTGGTCGAACCGAGTGCCGGCGTCATCACGCGTCGTCCGGGGCTGAAGATTGGCTACATGCCACAGCGGCTGACCATCGACCCGACCCTGCCGCTCCCGGTGAGCCGATTTCTGGCGCTGTCGGGGTGCGCTGGCGGCGGCCGACGACGGGCCGTATTGGCGGAGGTTGGCGCCGCCCACGTCTGGGACACGGCGCTCTCGGAGATCTCCGGCGGAGAATTCCAGCGGGTATTGCTGGCGCGGGCACTGCTTCGCGAACCCGACCTGCTGATCCTCGACGAACCCGCCCAGGCGATCGACGTGAATGGTCAGGCTGCGCTCTATGAGATGATCGGCACTATCCGGGATCGACGTGCGTGTGCTGTTCTCATGGTGTCGCACGATTTGCATCATGTGATGGCGGCGACCGATCGCGTGGTTTGCATCAATACCCATCTCTGTTGCGCGGGCACGCCCGATACGGTCAGCCGTGACCCCAGTTATCTCGAATTGTTTGGCGAGCACGTCGCGTCGAGCTTCGCGCTATATCAACATCACCACGATCATCACCACGATATCGATGGGTCGGTCATCGAAGAAAACGCGGCGGCCGAGCATCAGCATGGATGATTTTCTGAGTGACTTCCTGGTGCGTGCTGTGCTGGCCGGGCTGGGAGTCGCTTTGGTGGCCGGCCCGCTAGGCGCGTTCGTGGTGTGGCGGCGCATGGCATTTTTTGGCAGTACGCTTGCCCATTCAGCCCTGATGGGCGTAGCGCTCGGGCTCCTTTTCGATTGGAACCCCGTCATCGGCGTCATCGTCATCTGCGTGATCGTTTCGCTGGCGCTGGCGATACTGCGGACACGTAGCCGGTTGGCCGACGATACGCTGCTCGGCATCCTTGCCCATGGCACGTTGGCAATAGGTTTGGTTGCGGTCGCGTTTCTCGAGACCGTACGCTTCGATCTGATGGGCTATCTGTTCGGCGACATATTGGCCGTAACGGTAGTCGATCTGATCTGGATCTACGGCGGCGGAATCGCGGTGGTGGCGGTTCTGATCGCGATCTGGCGGCCCCTGCTCGCAATCACCGTCCACGAAGAACTAGCCCGTGCCGAGGGCTTGCGGGTTGCCGAGATCAACCTGGTATTCATGCTGTTGATGGCATTGGTTGTGGCGGTCGCCATGAAGATCGTCGGTATCCTGCTGGTGGTCGCCCTGCTAATTATTCCCGCCGCGGCAGCACGCCGATTTTCGCGGACACCCGAGCAGATGGCGATCGTCGCGACGGTGATGGGGATGTTGTCGGTGACAGGGGGCCTCGCCGGATCCTTTGGTATCGATACGCCGGCCGGTCCATCGATCGTTTTAGCGGCGTTGATTTTGTTTGGGCTTAGCGCCGCATTGCCGGCGATGAGACGCGTCACACAGTAAGCAGGAGCCCTCACCCCTACAGGTCGCCCTCATCTTTCATATCGCGAATTGTGCGTTTGAAAGCATCGATCGTTTGATCAAAATCATCATCGGAGCTGACCGCCGATGTCATGCCGCCAGGCCAACCATTTATGTCGACGCCATAGACGAGCATCCCGAGTCGCAGCTTGTTGGCGATCGGCGGATCGCCAGCACGCAGCTCCTGCCACGGAACGGCAAGCGGATCGAATCCAACGGGATCGATCTTGCGCTTTTCCGGGTTCGTGAAAATATGAAACCCGGAAAAGGTTCCATAGATCCCCCAGGGAAGTTTTTCGTCGATAACGACTTCGGTAAGACCCGCGCGTAGCTTCGCCGCCGCGCGATTGGCGTGGGCGCAGGCGTCAGTGTTTTTAACGATTTCCAGACAGGCGATACCGGTGGCGGCCGACTCGGGATTGCCGTTGAACGTGCCGAAGTGAAGGATCTTCTCGTGACCGCCGCGGGCATCCTCATCAAAGCTAATCAGATCGATCAAATCAGTCCGGCCGACAACGGCACCGCCGGGTAATCCGCCGGCCATGATCTTGGCTAGCGTGGTGAGGTCGGGCGTGATCCCTAGCGCGGCTTGGGCGCCGCCGGGCGAACAGCGAAATCCGCTGATCACCTCGTCAAAGATCAGGATGACGTCGTGCTTCGCGGTTAGTTTGCGCAAGCCGGCAACGAACTCGGGCGGCGCCGGAACGTGGCCCCAACTCGCGCCGGTTGGCTCAAGTATAACGGCCGCAATGTCGCCGCCCTCGATAGCGACGCGAGTCGCGTCTAGATCGTTTGGCGGCACCACGATCATATCGTCAGCAACCGAATTCAAAACGCCGATCGGCGCCGAGCCGTCGAAGTGATTGACATAGGCGGCCGAGAAATGATCGTGCCAGCCGTGAAAATGGCAGGCATAGCGAATCACTTTGGTTTTGCCGGTGGACCCGCGCGACATCCTCAAGGCTAAAAGAGTCGCTTCGGTACCCGACGATGTGAACCGCACTTTCTCGGCCGACGGGATCATCTCTTTGATTAGTTCGGCCCAGCGGATCTCAAGTTCGTGGCACGCGCCGAAATGCGTGCCAATGTCGAGCTGGCGCTTGGCCACCGCGGTCACCTCGGGGTGGTTGTGGCCGAGCAGCAGGGCGCCGTGGCCGCCCATGTAATCGACATATTCATGCCCATCGACATCCCATTTGCGGGACCCTTGCGCACGCTCGACATAGATCGGATAGGGATCGATATGGCGGGCATCATGGGTGAGGCCGCTGGGCAGCGACGCCTGCGCACGTTGGAAGAGCTGGGCCGATGTCGGCGTACGCTCGATATACGCCGCGACAATCGGGGAGTTCGTTTGGCTAAGTGCAGGTTCGGTCATGTGATTACTCCGCCGCTGCGGCCAAGGCGCCGGGCAGCGTTGCTGTGCCCAATTGGCGCACGTTTGTGAGTGTCTCAGCCCGCAACGCCAAGTCGGTAATCGCGGCGATTTGATCACGGGCTAGGTGACCGGCAACGAGCCCAGCGAACTTCTCGATGATCTCGTCAGCGCTTAGGAAGCGTTCGGGTTCGCCGCTGGGGATATCGATTTTAGCTTCGTGGACGACCCCGGCCGCGGTGATGCGGACCCGCCCGCTGAGACGTTCAGGGTAATCCGCCTGCACCTCGGGGTCGTGATAAACGCCGATGCGGTCGCATAGCTTGAGAATGCCTGGGTCCTGCCAAAGGTTTTCGTAATCCGCCCAGGTCAACGACCCCTGATGAAGCGCAATCGCCGCACACATATGCATTGAGAACTGGCTTTCGACGATATTGCGTGGCCGCCGCTTTTGTTCCTCGGGAAAGCCGGTGATGTCGAGCGCAAGCTGCGACAAGCCGATGGCAACATCTTCGATTTGCGACGGGACGATCGCGTGTTGATTACGCAGTTGTAGGGTCGCGTCGATCGCCGCGTGAACCAGCCGGCACCCCGAATAAGGTTTGAGCGCGATGGCCATCGTTTCAAATGATTCGCCGAGCCCGGCAATCGCGAGTTGGGGATCCGGGTTCGGCGCATAGGCGCGAAGAAACCCCTTCTCGCCTTCGATGGCCGCACTAGCCCCGAGATATCCATTGCGCGCGAGGGTCGCTGCGATCAGGCCGTTTTGGGCAGCAGCGCCAACGTGAAAGCGTTTGTTCCAAGCGCCGTTATCCATGAATTGCATCGAGCCCGCCGCCTGGCTGCCGGCTATCCCCAGCGCACTGGCGACGCCCTCGGGCGTCAGGCCGAAGATACGAGCCGCAGCAGCGGCGGCACCAAATGCTCCCACGGTCGCGGTTGGGTGAAAGCCACGGGCGTAGTGTTCGGAGGGCACCAGCGCTTTGCTGATGCGGCAGCTGAGCTCGTAACCGGCAACGATCGCTGTGATCAGATCGCGACCATCGGCGGCAACCATCTCCGCGGCGGCGAGGACAGATGGTATGACCGTCGCGCTTGGGTGCAGCGACGCCGCGGCGTGGGTATCGTCAAACTCGAGCGAGTGCGCGAGCGCGCCGTTGATCAACGCCGCGGCCGGCGGCGCAAAATCCGCCGATAGACCGAGTACGGTCGCGGTACCGTAGCGCCATCCGAGGGCTTCCGCGGTGTCAACGAAGTGACGCGTGGTTTCCGCCTTGTAGCGGCCGCCAACCGTGACGGCGAGAAAATCGAGGAGCAGCAATTTAGTGCGCTCAACGACTTCCAGCGAGAGATCGTCGAATTGAAGCTCGCTCGCGTAGCGGGCGAGCTGTTCGGTTACCAAAGGCATGCGTTTTCAACCAGATACATAAGAACACAAATACAAGCACCAACTCGAATCTGTCGCTGCAACACTGGCGGCCAAGCAGGTACAAAAGCTAGCCTATGTGACGCGGACCAACGACGAAAGGGCCTGGTCATGAGTTTTGCGCTTCCGACACCGGCTCAGTTGCGCCAGCATGGCGACGCCCTCGGCCTGGAACTCAGTGACGCCTACGTCAACGAGGTCTTGGACTATGTACGTCCGCTGGCCGGCGCGTTCGATCTGGTTGCCGCGCTGCCCGACGATCTTCCACTGGTAAAGTACCCGCGAACCCCTGGGCGGCGGCCCGAGGCAGGCGATAATCCACTTGGCGCCTGGTACGTCAAAACAGCGATCAAGGGGGCCAATCGCGGCAAGTTAAAAGGGCGCAGGGTCGCACTCAAAGACACGATCTGCCTGGCCGGCGTACCGATGATGAATGGGGCATCGGTGCTGGAAGGCTATATGCCGGAGATCGACGCAACCGTGGCGACGCGACTGCTCGATGCCGGGGCGGAGATCGTCGGCAAGACCGTTTGCGAATATTTTTCGGCGTCGGGCGGTTGTGTGACGGCGGCGACCGGGCCGGTTATCAACCCCCGAAAGCCCGGCTACTCCGCGGGCGGCTCTTCGAGCGGCTCGGCGGCCGTGGTAGCCAATGGCGAGGTCGATATGGCGATGGGCGGCGATCAGGCCGGATCGATTCGGGTGCCCGCCGCCTATTGTGGTGTCGTCGGCCTTAAGCCGACGTTCGGGTTGGTGCCCTACACAGGCATCATGGGGCTCGATCCAACCATCGACCACATCGGACCGATGACGCGGACCGTCGCCGACAATGCGCTTTTCCTGGAGGTGCTCGCGGGACCAGACGGCTACGACCCGCGGCAACGCGGCGTTCGTCCCGCACGCTACACGACACATCTCGACGACGGCCTCAGAGGTCTACGCGTCGCCGTGGTCCAAGAAGGGTTCGCCACGCCGCTATCCGAGCCAGAGGTCGGCAACGCAGTTTGGCAAACTGCCGACCGACTCGAGAAACTCGGCGCCACGGTTGAGACGGTGTCGATTCCCTGGCACGCGCATGGTGGCGCCATTTGGGCGGTGGGATCATTTGAAGCGGGCTACCATACCTACGTGTTCGGGGGTGGCATGTTCAGCGAGGGGCTCAATGTTCCTTCTTTGAATAGGGCCATGAATGCGGCGGCACGCCGCATGGATGACTTCGCCGACCCCGTCAAGGTATCGATCCTGCTGGGACGTCACGCGGCGCAGACGCGCTCCGGCTACTATTACGGCAAGGTGCAGAACGCACGCCACCGGTTGCGGGCCGCCTATGACGAGGTATTGGCCGACCACGACCTGCTGATCATGCCCACCTCCCCCAACCGGGCGCAGCCAGTGCCGGCCGCCGACGCGCCGTTGGCCGAAACCTTGGACCATTGCTGGAACATGGCAGCCAACACCGCACCGTTTAACTTGACCGGGCATCCCGCCCTCTCGTTGCCCTGCGCCATCAGCGATGGTCGGCCGATCGGGCTGCAAATCGTCGGCCGTCATGGCGATGAAGCGACGATCTACCGCTTGGCGCATGCGTTCGAGCAAGCGGTTGATTGGCAGTGAACCAAACCTAGTAATCGCAAGGGGACATAAGAACGATGGCCTTCAAAACGCCCACCATCGGGCAACTTCGCGATGTCGCGGATGAGCTTGGCTTCGAGGTAACCGACGACTACCTCGCCGACATGCAAGTGATCATGGAGCCCATGGCGGGCGGCTATCGACTGCTCGATCAACTTCCGGACAACGTGCCGCCGGTACGCTACCCGCGGACACCGGGATACCGGCCCGAAGGCGACGACAACCCTTACGGCGCCTGGTACATCAAAACCGATATCAAGGGGGCCTCGCGGGGCAAGCTCAAGGGCCGCCCGGTGGCCATTAAGGACAACATAAATGTCGCCGGCGTACCGATGATGAACGGCGCGTCGATCCTCGAGGGTTACGTTCCGGAGTTCGATGCGACAGTGGTGACACGTATTCTCGACGCGGGCGGCACCATCGCCGGCAAAACGGTCTGCGAATATCTGTGCGCGTCGGGCGGCAGCCACACCAGCGCCACCGGCCCGGTTCGCAATCCCCACAAACCGACCCACACGACCGGCGGGTCATCGTCGGGCAGCGGGGCGGTGGTCGCGGCCGGCGACGTCGACCTGGCATTAGGCTGCGATCAAGCCGGTTCGGTGCGCCAACCCGCCGCGCATTGCGGAATCTATGCGATGAAGGGTACCCATGGGCTGGTGCCCTATACCGGCATCATGGCGGTTGAAGCGACGGTCGATCATTGTGGACCGATGACCGCGAGCGTGACCGACAATGCGCTGCTGCTAGAAGTTATCGCCGGCGTCGACGGGCTCGACCCGCGTCAGCGCGACGTCCGCGTCGCGCGCTACACCAAAGCGCTCGGCGAGGACGTGAAAGGCATGAAGGTCGCCATCGTTAAGGAAGGATTCGAGCAATTCAACGCCGAAGACGACGTTAGCGCGCTGGTCCGCGCCGGTGCCAAGAAGCTTGGCAAGCTCGGCATCCAAGTCGATGAAGTCTCAATCCCGTGGCACAATTATGGCCTGCCGATCTGGTCGCCAATCGTCAATGAAGGGCTAGTCGTCAACGCATTGTCGATGAATGGCGCGATGACCAACCTAAGCGGCGTCCAGATGACGTCGGCGGGAGCGGCAATGTCGCGCTGGCGCCAAGATGCCAACGACATCGCCGACACCTTCAAGGTTATCGCGATGTTTGGCACCTATGCGATTCAGGCCGGCGGCGGCCATTATTACGCCAAGGCCCAGAATCTGGTGCGCAAGCTTCGCGCCGCCTACGACGCGGTGCTGGCCGACTACGATCTGCTGCTCATGCCGACGATGCCGCTCAAGGCCAAGCCGATCCCCGGACCCGAGGCAACGCCCAAGGAGATCGCCGAAACCGCATTCATCTATATCGCTAATTGCTGCCCATTTAACGTCACCGGACACCCAGCGATGTCGGTGCCCTGCGGCAAAGCCGACGACATACCGATCGGCATGATGCTGATCGGACGCCATTGGGAAGAGGCCGCAATTTATCGCGCAGCCTATGCGTTCGAGCAGGCCTATGATTGGCGCAAGCTACGTGCGTGATGGGATCGGGAAGCTTTGATCGACGTTAACGTTGGTGGGTGGGTGATAGTATTTTGTCGGGTGCCACAGAGAATTGGGAATTTTAGTGCCGAGAGCACAGCATTGGATCTGCCAAAAGCCCCCTCACCCAACCCTCTCCCACGAGGGGAGAGGGCTTTTGGTGAACGCACAACCGGCTCCCTCTCCCCTCGTGGGAGAGGGTTGGGGTGAGGGGGCGGCTCTACCAAATCTATTAGAATCCAGTGGCTGTCCCACGAAGCTGAGCGGTATTTAGTCGACGTGGCTGTCCTCGGTACCGAAGAAATCAGCGGACTGGTGACCCCGGGACGGGTACATCAACGGGTTTATACCGATCCCGATATCTTCGACCTGGAGATGGCGCGCATTTTCGAGCGGTCGTGGATCTACGTTGGTCATGAAAGTCAGATAGCCGAGCCCGGCGATTTCTTGCGCGCACCGGTTGGCCGGCACGACGTGTTGGTTGTGCGCACCGATGATGGCGGCATTGCCGGATTGCACAATCGCTGTGCCCATCGCGGCTCGCAAATCGTTGCCCAAGACGCAGGCAACATTCAAACCTTTAATTGTCCCTATCACGGTTGGACATACGCCCGGGACGGCAGTTTGATCGCGATCCCGGCCAAGGGTGATTACGGCGCCGATTTTGACACCCAGCCACACCACCTGCACCGTGTCGCAAACATTGCCTCGCACCGAGGGTTCATCTTCGCACGGGCCGCCGGTGGGGGTCCCGACGACCTGGAAACATTCCTCGCCCCAATCGTCGATTCGATCGACAACATGATCGACCGCTCGCCAACCGGCGAACTCGTCTATGGCGGCAATCACTTCCGCCAAGTATTTCACGGCAACTGGAAACTGTCGGTAGAGAACGGCATCGACGCCGCCCATGCGACCTTCGTTCACAATTCATCGTCGACGGTCGCCAAAGAGTGGGAACGTGATCACCACGATTTCAGCGAGAACGCCGAACAGGTCATCAAACAAATCAAGTCAAACGATCTGACGCCGCGCCAATGGAATGAGATCGAAGTTCACGGGTTGCGCAACGGGCATGGCCACTTGGGTGGCTTCTACCGCGAGGGGAAATTGGCACCCGAACCCGACGATCCCGTTTTCCGCGACTACAAACAAATGCTGGTGGATCGCCACGGGCCCGAGAAGACGCGGGAGATCCTGGCGATTGATCGCTTCAACTCAATCATCTACCCCAATCTCACGATAAACATCCGCTTCCAGGTGGTGCGCTACGTCCAACCGATCAGCGTGAACAAGAGCATCGTCCACGCCGTGTGCTTCCGGATGAAGGGCGCACCCGATGCGATGTTTAGAACATCGGTGCGCAGCCTAAATGCATTCAATTCGCCGGCGTCGCTGATATCCCAGGACGACTTGGCGATCTTTCAGCGAACCCAAAATGGCTTTGGGACCAGCGTCGACCCATGGATCGATTTCTCACGCGGCACTGAGATCGACTACGATGTTGAGAACGGTAAACGAGGTGGGTCGGGAACCAGTGAAGTTCTACACCGGGCTCAATACGATATGTGGCTGTCGCTAATGGCCGCTGCGTAAAACCGAAGTTGGCGATTCAACCATGAATATGATCTCAAACGACGAAATCCGCGATTTTGTGCAACCGAGCCGGGTTCATCGGCGGGTCTATGCCGATGCCGATATTTTCGACCTCGAGATGGAACGCATCTTTGAGCGGACTTGGGTCTTTGCGGCCCATGAAAGCGACATCCCCGAACTCGGTGACTATGTTCGCGCACGAATCGGACGTCGCGAGGTTATTGTGGTCCGGGCCGACGATGGCGAGCTCGGCGGCTTCTACAACCGATGTCCGCACCGCGGATCGATGATTTGCAATGTGCGCCGGGGACACGTCTCAACGTTCGACTGCCCCTACCACGGCTGGTCGTTTTCCCGTGATGGCAGCCTGCTCGGGGTTCCATTACCGACCGGCTATCCCGACGAATTCAACGTCGACGATCCGCGCAACAGCCTCGAACCCGTGGCTCAGATCGCCAGCTACCGGGGCTTCGTATTTATCAATCTCAGTCTGACCGGGCCGGCGCTGGAGGACTACCTCGCCCCGGTGCGTGATTCGCTCGACAACATGGTCGACCGGGCACCCGGCGGAGAATTGATTCGCGACGGCGGCGAGTTTCGCCAGATCTATTACGGCAACTGGAAAGTCCACGTCGAGAACACCTTCGACTTCATCCACGGACATTTTCTCCATCGGTCGTCGTGGGGTGCGGTGAAAGAATGGGAGCGCGATACCAAGCCTGGCGAAACCCCGCACATGGCGCAACAGATGAAAGCCAACGGCCTGCCGCTGCCCGAGTGGGACAAGATCGGTCTGTTCGGCTTCGACGGGGGCCACGCGCATATCGGCGGTTTCTACAACGAAGACAAAATAGCGGCTCAGCGCGCCGATCCCGCATTCGCCGCGTACCAGAAGTTGCTGGTCGAACGTCACGGCGAAACGAAAACTGCAGAGATATTGGAGATCGACCGCTTCAACACGCTGGTGTTTCCGAATTTGATCCTCAACATCCGCTTTCAGCAGATCCGCTTGTTCGAGCCCGTCGCGGTAGGTAAGACGGTGTTGCGGAGTTCCTGTTTCAGAATGAAGGGTGCGCCCGAAGAAATATTTCATTCCTCGGTACGTTTCATGATGTCGCAAAACTCGCCGGCTTCGATGATCTCCCAGGATGACCACGAGGCCTTCAAGAATATGCAGACCGCTCTGTCACCGCGTGATTGGAACGACCGCGAATCGGATTGGCTCGACGTGTCGCGCGGCTATGGCCATGAAGTCAGGCACAATGACGGCGCCAAAGAGGGTGTTGGCTCGAGCGAAGTGGGCATCCGCAATCAGTTGTCGGCATGGTCGAGATACATGACCGGAGAACTGCCGAGCACGTCATGAGCGCAAACAAGTCAGACGTCGCGTTGCACGACGAACTCGAGGCCTTCGTGTACGCGGAAGCCGAGTTGCTCGACGACGGCAAGTTCGATGATTGGCTGGATCTGTTCGCGGACGATGGGATCTACTGGATCCCCGCGGTACCCAATCAGGATGATCCGCTCAACACGATCTCGATCTTCTACGAAGACAAAGACATTATGGCGATTCGCATTCGCCGCATGACCCACCCCGCCAACATCGCGCAAAGCCCCTTCCCCCGAACCAGCCATGTGGTGGGCCAGGTGCGCGTCGCCGGCACTGACAACGGCTTGCTGGAAGTGAGCTCACGAGTCCAGGTGGTCGAATATCGTGAAGGTGACGGTCAACGCGTGTTTGCTGGGAAATGCCACCACACGTTGCGCCGCGAGGGCGACGATTTGAAGATCGTGTTGAAGCGGTTCGATCTGGTGGACTGCGATGCGCCGCACACCTTCATTACGATACCGCTGTAGCCGGGGAGACAGGACGGTCAAGCCAATCTGAAATGCGTTAGTCGATCAATTCCTTCATTAACGCGTAGAGGTTGGGTTTGAGTTCGAAACCGATGCCCGGTGCATCGGGAAGGCTTACCCGTCCGTTCTCCACAACACTGCCTTCGGGGTAGCCGCCGAATATCTTGCTATCGTCGGGTGCGGATTCATGGCTGCCGAGCCCGAGCCCGGCGACAACGTGTAACGCCAGCAAGTGCCCCGCGTGCGGATAGCAGCTGGTGCGCGACCAGCCGTTACTTTCCAGCATGGCCAGTACGCGAACGTATTCGACGATGCCGTAACACAATGCGATGTCGAACTGTAGGAGGTCCCGGTCAGGCCGCAGGCCGGCATAGCGGATGAGATTGGTCGCATCCGCCAGCGAGGCAAGATTCTCTCCGGTCGCAACCGCGCCTGGGTAGATCGCGCATACTTTTTGCTGGAGCTGGAAATCGAGGGGGTCGACGACTTCTTCGATCCAGGCGAGGTCATAACCGGCGATCGCATCGAGGAAACCAGTGGCACGCGCTTCGTCGAAGGTGCCGTTGAGATCGATCGCGAGGTTAGCGCCGGTGCCGACGACCTCTAGCGCGGCCTCGATGCGCATTTTATCTTCCGCGATCGGCGCCCCCCCGGCTTTGATCTTGAGCCGGGTGTAGCCGAGATCGCGCATCGCTTTGAGTTCATCAGCTAGCGCCGCGGCGCCGCGGCCCGGATGATAGTGACCACCTGATCCGTAGGTGTTGACGCGGCCGTCTGCGGGCCCTTGGCCATTACCATAGAGTTCGGCAAGGACACGCCACAACGGCTTGTCATCGAGCTTGGCGACGAGATCCCAGATTGCCGTATCGAGAAGCCCTACCGCCCCGGCTCGCTCGCCATGACCGCCTGGCTTTTCGTTTCGCATCGCCGCGGTCCACACCGCCAGGGGATCGATGTTGAGACCATCGGCATCGAGCAGCGACTCTGGGCTCGCCGCCAGCACCCGGGGGGCGAAACGCTCCATCATCAGCGACCCATGCGCATAGCGGCCGAGCGAATCGAAACCGTAGCCGATTACCGGTTTGCCGTTGCGCACGACGTCGGAGACGACGGCCACGACGCTGGCGGTCATATCGTCGAATGAAATGGCGGCGTTGGTCATCGCCGCGTTGAGGCGGACCGTTTTCTCCCGAATGTCGACAATGCGCATTGAGTTACCAATACAGGTTGGGGTAGACAGGTTTTAGGGTTCGTGCGCTCGACGCACCTGTAACTTTGCGTCATATTCAAATGCGATCATAAGGAGACCGTTATGCAAGGCAAACTTCGTCACATCGCCATTTCGGTACCTGATATCGAGGTTGCGGCACAGTTCTACGAGAAAACGTTTGGCATGGAGCGCATCAACGAGGTGCAGACGAACCATGGCAACGGTATTTCGCTGTCCGACGGCGTCGTCAATCTAACCGTACTCAATTTCCCGACCGACGAATCGGCCGGCGACGAACGCGGTAAGGATTTCGTCGGCATCCATCATATGGGTTTCATCGTCGACGATCTTGCGTCCGCTAGCGATCATGTCGTTGAGCAGGGCGGCAGCTACCACAAGGAAATTGGCGGCGAAGATGATTTCGTCGGGTTCGAGCGGAAATACCGCGACCCCAACGG